>JANNDA010000032.1:0-4018 GCA_031387195.1 Planctomyces sp.
CTCCACGAGATTCCGAATTCATCGCGTTGTGAAGCGTCCGCCCTCGCTGACGCTTCGGGTTATTTTGCCTGACCCTGGACGATCTTGCCGCCGGTCAAACTTTGCGGGCTGTGCCGGTTGATCCTGTTGTGCCGGTGCTGCCAATCATGAGGTAAATACTGATTGATCCGGAACTACGGATCGAATCGGTTCTCCCCGCTTTAGCGGTCCTGCCGCGCACGACCAGTTCTATCGCGTATGCCGATTTTGACCGCCGATAGTCAGCCTGTACTTCCGCGAAACTGAGTAGAACCGTCACTCTCGGTTTCTTTGCAAGGTTGGGTCAAAGGACTGACTCGATGGCAGCGGAGGTCGCCACGGAGGGCAAGATCATGCATTTACTGCACTGGTTGCAGAATTTCCGCGCATTGTGCCAACAGCCTCGCGGTCATCGAGATTCTCGCGGACATCGAACCGTCCCGCATTTGCCAGCGGAACGCCTGGAAGAGCGAAACATGCTCTCGGCGAATGTCCTCTTTGTGGGAGGCGAGTTAAACGTCTCACTGGAAGGTGCGGATGACGTTCGGGTCAGTTCCGTCGGGTCCAATGTGCTGGTCGAAGTGAGCAACAACGTCGGGGCGTTGATTCGAGCCAACAGCTTGGGCGTGGTGCCCACCGCGAGTGTTCAGAAAATTGTGATCGACGGTGGCGACCAAGAGAACACAATCGACCTGAGCCGTGTGTTGGCGGCGAACTTCCGGAATCTCACCTCGATCCAAGTTCTTGGCCGCAATGGCGAGGACATGATCATCGGCAGCGCGGATTTCGCCAACCAACTGTTTGGCGGAGATGGCAGTGACACGCTCATCGGCGGATCGGCGGGAGACCTGCTGGACGGTGGTGATGGAGGGGACTCGATCACTTCCGGCGCGGGCGATGACAACATCATCGGTGGCGACGGGTCGGACATCATCTCGGCCGAAGCGGGCAACGATACGGTGGAAGCAGGCAGCGGCCAGGACACCGTCAGCGCGGGGGCCGGCGACGACAGCGTCTTCGCAGGGAACGGTGAAGACAGCGTCACCGGTGATGCCGGCAACGACACACTCAACGGCGACGGTGGCATGGACACGGTCGATGGCGGTGACGGCACCGACATCATTCTCGGTGGCGAACTTCGCGACAGCCTGTTGGGTGGCGACGGTAACGACACGATTGATGGGCAGGCGGGCAACGACATCATTGATGGTCAGATCGGTGATGACAGTCTCCGTGGTGGCTTGGGACACGATGTGATCAACGGCGGACTCGGAAACGATCTGCTGAGCGGTGAGGCGGGTAATGACACGCTGTCAGGCGGCAACGGCAACGACACGGCCTTGGGAGGTAGTGGGCTCGATTCGCTCTTGGGTGAAACGGGTGATGATGTTCTGAAAGGCCAAGGGGGCAGTGACACGCTTGATGGTGGTGGCGGTGCGGATTTGGCGGATGGCGGCGATGGCGATGACCTCGTCCAGCGTGTGGTGATCGTCCCGCCAGTCACACTGCCGTTGATCTCGATCGACGATGGGAATGTGGGTGAAGGAGCGATCGCGCTGCCCTTCAATCCCGCAACCAGTTTCGATATCGGTGGCAATGGTGCGATTGAATCGGTGACAGCGAATGATTTCGACGGCGACGGTTTCGTGGACTCGGCGGTGACCGTGACCGGCAGCGGAACAGTGCGGCTGATGTTGAATGACGGCACTGGCGTCTTCACGCAGGGCTCGAATGCGGTGGTCGGTGGCTCGCCGCGTGGGATCACCTCCGGGGATCTCGACGGCGACCTTGATATCGACATCGCCGTGACGAACTCGGTTGACGCCACCGTTTCCGTTTTGCTCAACAACGGCGATGGCACGTTCGCACCTCAAGTGATCCTCAATCTGCCGAATTTCAGTTTTCCCCGCGGCATCGTCGCGGTAGATGTGACGGGCGACGGTCGCTTGGATTTGGTCACGGCCAACCAAGTGAATAACACCATTTCGGTATTCGCGAACAATGGCTCCGCGATGTTTGGAAGCCGCCGAGAGTTTGCCGCCGGGTCTGGTCCAGTCGATATTTTTGCGGCGGATCTGGATAACGACAGTCAGCCGGACTTGGCGGTGACCAACTCGAACACGAGTCAAGTCACAGTGCTGCTGAATAGTTCCGGCGGCTTCACCAGAAGTTCCCGCGTGACAGTCGGAAGTCGTCCGGTCTCGATCGTGGCCTTGGATCTGGATAACGATGGCGATCAAGACCTCGCGGCCGGCTGCACGGGGAGCGACGAAATCACGCTGCTGTTGAATAACGGTTTGGCGGTTTTCACCTTCGATTCCCGTCTGACGACATCCGGCAGCATCGGCGACTTCAACGTCGTGGCCCTGGATGTGGATGGCGACACGAACATTGACCTGGCCGTCGGAAATCGGAATGTCTTCGACGAAGTGAACGTGTTTTTGAATAGCGGGACGGGGACGTTCTTCCCACGGCAAGACATCAATTTCCCGAATCCCGGCGATATCGGTGGTCCGCTCGCTGCCAGTGATGTCAACGGGGACGGCTCACCCGATTTGATCGTGGCGGGCGTTGTCGATGATCTCTTGCATGTGCTGATCAATCCCAATCCTCCCTTCAGCGTGCAGACGGCGACGTTGACTGTCTCGCTGTCTCAGGCGAGCGCTGTGCCGGTCACGGTGAATTACGTCACTTCCAATGGCAGTGCGATCGCAGGGATGGACTACAACTTGGCGACGGGCACGTTGACCTTCGCTCCCGGAATCACCAGTCAGACGTTCGACGTTCGCTCGCGACGTGATCTCACGCCGGAACCTTCAGAGAACTTCTTCGTCAACCTCAGCGGTGCCACGAACGCCGTCATCGCGGATGGTCAGGCCCACGTGACGATTCTCGACGGCAACGACGGAGTGCCGGGACCGACGCTTTCCATTTCCGATGCCACGTTGTTGGAAGGGAGCGGAGCGCTCACAAGCGTCATGCTGACAGTCACATTGTCTGCCCCCAGCACTCAAACTCTCACTGTCGAATATTCCACGGCAGATGGGACTGCGAGTTCTGTTTCGGACTATGTCACAACGAGCGGACTGTTGACCTTTGATCCCGGCGTGACCACGCAGACCATCACTGTGTCTGTGATTGGCGATTCCACCTCCGAGGCCAATGAAACCGTGTTCGTGAATCTGTTGAATCCCGTCGATGTCGTGCTGGCCAAATCGCGAAGCACCATCACGCTCACCAACGACGATGTGATTAGCTCCGGAACGGCGACGATGTTGGGCAGCGCGGGCAACGACACGCTGGTGGGCTCTGATAGCGATGAGGTTTTCAACGGCGGAGCGGGGAACGACTTGATCTCTGCCGGTGCGGGGAATGACTTGCTGGTGGGTGGAGCAGGGAACGACACGCTCAACGGCGAAGATGGCAATGACACCTTGAATGGGCAGGCGGGGAACGACTTGCTCAATGGTGGACTGGGAAACGACTCGCTCCTCTGGCTGGGGGCGACTCAAGGACAGGACACGGCGATCGGTGGCGCGGGATTCGATTCGCTGCTGATCTTCGGGACAGGAGCCAGCAATGCGTTCGTCTCCTCGGCGAATTTGGGACGATTGCAAGTCGCTGAAGGACTGGGCTTCGTCGTCGCCGACAACGATATGCGGAACGTGGTGGTCAACGCCGGGAACGGCAACGACACGTTTACCTTTGCCGGCAATCTCACGGGAATTCCCGGCACGAAGTTCGACCTGAATGGTGACGGTGGCGATGACACGTTCATCGGAGGGCCCACGAATTTGGGGCTCGTGCGGTTGGTGATGAATGGTGGTGCCGGCAACGACACGATGTCAGGAACCAAAAGCAATGACACGCTGTTTGGCGGTGATGACAACGACTTCCTGGCTGGTGGAATCGGCAACGACATCATTGATGGCGGCTTGGGCGAAGACATTCTGAAAGGACAGGCCGGCGACGATAGCCTCAGCGGCGGTGCCGGCGACGA
>JANNDA010000039.1:0-2359 GCA_031387195.1 Planctomyces sp.
GCAGACGCTTCAAAACGCGATGAATTCAGTGTTCCGTGAAGCGTCCGCCCTCGCTGACGCTTCGGGTTACTTTCGCAAATACAGCAAGATCACAGGACCGCCGACAAGATTTGCTCACAGGCTGCGGACTTGTTGAGAGCATAGAAATGCAAACCGGGAACGCCGTGCTGGACCAAGTCGCGGCACTGCTGAATGGCCCACTTCACGCCGATCCCAAACTGCGCCGCTTCGTCGGTCTGCACTGCTTCGAGTTGTGCTGACAATTCCGGCGGGAAGACTGCTCCGCACATCGCAGTGATCCGCTTGATCCGAGCAAACTCAGTGACGGGCATGATGCCGGGCACGATCGGAACGTGAATCCCAACAGCCTCGCAGCGGTCGCGGAAGCGATAAAAGTTGTCGTTGACGAAAAAGAGTTGCGTGTAGATCGCGTCCGCTCCGGCGTCCACTTTGCGTTTGAGGTTATTCAAATCGGTCTCGGCATCCGGCGCTTCAGGGTGCTTCTCCGGATAGCCGCCGACTCCGATGCCCATGTCCGCAAAGTGTTCTCGAATCAACGCCACTAATTCGTTGGCATAACTCAATCCGCCAGCCACCGGCTGGAAATCGGTCTGACCGACGGGCGGATCACCGCGCAAGGCCATGATGTTTTGAATGCCGCTCTGACGCGCGAACTCCAACCAGCCAGCTAGCTCGTCTCGTGTGGCTCCCACGCAGGTGAAGTGTGAAGTCGCCGCGATCTGATAACGCCGCTGAATTTCCACACACAACTCGACGGTGCGCTTGCTCGTGCTGCCCCCGGCTCCGTAGGTGCAAGAAACAAATCCCGGCTTGAAAGTCTTTAGTCGATCGAGCGACTCAAACAGCGCGATGTCGCCCGCCGGAGTCTTCGGGGGAAAGATCTCAATGGACAATCCGAACTTGCCGGAACCGTAGTGATCTCGAAGGTGCATCAATCTTCCTTGTGCCAAACTGCGTCGGGCGGACACCGAATCTGAAGCTCAATCGGCTCCAGGAGACTCCCGCGATCCGCCGCATCGGGCTCGGAGGATATCCGCCGCGTAAAGCGGTTCACAACCGCACGGCGGGACGCTCACCAATTCGGTTCTCGCTTGGCTTTGAACGCGGCCAATCCTTCACTCGCTTCATGGCTGCGTCGGGCCTCTTTGTGGACGGTCAGAGCTTGAGCAAACAATTGCGACGGATCGACTCCTGACAATTCTCGCAGCAGCTTCTTCGTCTGCCGAACCGCGCCGGGAGCACCCTTCAGAATTTCCGCAGCCAATGAATGTGCTCCAAGCAGCAACCGATCCGGCGGCACGACCTGATTGATGAGCCCGATCGCCAACGCGCGTTGAGCGTCAATCGGTTCGGCCACGAACAGCAACTCGCGCAGATCGTGATCGCGAAGGCGATCGCGCAGGACGGTCGCGACCAACGCCGGGATTAGACCGCGGCGGACTTCGGGAAAGCCGATCAAAAAATCTTTGGACGCGATGGCGAGGTCACAACAGGCCAGCAACCCTGCACCTCCCGCCAAAGCTGCTCCCTGCGCCGCCGCAATGCAAATAAGCGGGCTGCGTAAAATCGCTTCAAATGTCCGAGCGACACACTCCGCACTTCGCTCGGCGAGATCCACGTCGGCCGCTTCCGTCAAATCCAACCCCGTACAGAAGGCGGAACCCGCTCCGCTCAGAATCACGACACGACGTTGCGGTTCCAACGCCAAGGCTTCGAGCTTGTGACACAACGCCTCCATCAATTCGATGGTCAGCGCGTTCCGCCGTTCCGGCCGATTGAGCGTCAGCAGCACCGTCGCTTCGTCCAATTCTTCACTGAGCAACACAGTCATGGTTCGGATCTCCCCCAAAGTAGTAGGCACATTCCATGTGCCGTCCGCTACGTGTTGTTCGTCAAAAAACGTGTAAGCGGGGCGTCTGCGACGTTCGATGTGGTCCTCTTCGTGATCGTGTTCCCTTTGCAAGTCGATTGGACGGCACATGGAATGTGCCTACTACTTAGCCGAGCAGCGGCATCATCAACAGAGCTTGCCCCAATGTTTTTCCTTGAGCATCGACTCGCAGTGAGTTGGCCAGAACTCCGTGCAGGATGAAGTTCAACGCGCTGAAGTTCGGCAGCTCAAAGCGTTGGACTCGACCAGCGTCAGACAATCCGAAGTGCTTTGCAACACGCTCAACGGTCAGTTCGCGACACAACAAAGCGTAGTCTTCTTCACGCCGAGCGATGACGCCAATGTTGGCGTTGATCCCTTTGTCGCCGCTGCGAGCGGTCGCGATGTCGCATAAGCGAGGCCGCGCGGACGCACAGGGGTCAGGCACCGCAAAATTCAAAATTGGCG
>JANNDA010000271.1:0-18674 GCA_031387195.1 Planctomyces sp.
ATCAGTTCCAATTGGACGAACTGCTGCTGCAGTCGCCGATCTTGCGAGCACGGCGAATTCGTTTGGTTCCCGCATCAGCGGTTCGCGGAAATTCGAAAGTCCGTATCGCCGGCGAGCTCGTATTCTGTCGCAAAGCAGATTTGCTTCCGCAGGACATTGTTGGAGAGCCCGACCAAGAATTGAACGAGATCGCACATGTCGGATCTGGTTCGAGTTGGCTGGCCGTATTTCGCATGCCCAAGCCAGAACCTTAACGAACGAGCTTTGCCGAGTTGTTCTTGGCGGACGGCGCGGTTGGCTGTTCGTCGGGTGCCGCCGAAGGAACGGGTGGTATCAATAATGGTTGCTCAGGCGTTGGTGCGATTGGCGATTGGGTGGGGATTGAGAACTCTTGGTCAAAGACCGCATCGGTTGGCAATGATGGCGGAGCGGATGGATTTCGATGGAATTCCACGGGTGGTTTGCGGCGGGCTTTCTGGAACCAACGCTTGCGGTCGGTGATTTGAGAATCGATTTGGTCCTTCAAACGCAGGGCGTCTTCATCCAAGCGGTTCTGTAGCAGTGATTTTTCAATGTGGAAGCGAGCTTTGTCGTAGTCCCCTTCCTCGAACTTCCGAGCCGCTCGTTCATATTCGATGTTGGCCAGGTTGGTGCGGCCGATCTTCGACATCTTGTTGCGAAATTGTTCGTGACGGCGCTCGTGCTCGACTTGCGCCTCTTGGCCTTCACAGGCGGCATCGACATCGTGAATGACTCGCGGCGTGATGAGGACGATTAGCTCCGTGCGTTGCGTGTTGTTGCTCTTCGACTTGAAGAGATTGCCGACGACGGGGAGTGCTCCAAGTCCGGGGATGCGCGAGGTTGATTGCGTGGCTTGTTCTTCGATCAGGCCGCCGATCACGATGGTCGTGCCATCTCGGACCATGACGTTTGAGGTGACTTCAGTAGTACGTGAGTTGGGCAGGCCGTCAACAACCTCGCCGTCCGATCGTTCGGGATGGATCTCCATTCGCACCAGGCCATCATCAGCGACGTAAGGCCGCAAGATTAGCTTGGTGCCGACCTCTAGAAAGTTGATGTTCTGGATCGACTGAGTGCCGTTGAACGTGGTGGTTGTGTAACCCAAACGTTTGCCGATGATCAGTTCGGCGCGCTGCTTGTTCAGGACGCGAACGCTAGGTGAGGCGACGACGCTCGTGTCGGCTAGCGTTTCCAAGGCTTCGACAAAGCCCGCGACGTCACCTGCTAAAAAGCCATACTTCAAGCCGGCTGTGTTCGCGATGAAATCACCAGCGGCCGGTAAGAGTGAATTTTCGTCGGGGAAGGCACCAACTCCGCCGAGTTGTGCTCCGTTGCCGCTGGTGACGAGTGCCTTGTTGTTACCGCCGAGCAATGCGAAGTTCACTCCCAACTTCATCGACTCAGTCAGAGTGACGCTGAGGATCAGCGCTTCGATCACGACTTGTGACGGCGGGACATCGATTTCGGTGATGACGGTGTCAACTTGAGCGAGCACTTCCGGAAAATCGACGATGAGCAATGCGTCCGTTTGCGACAGACTGTTGCCGCCCCCTTTGGTGCGTGATTCTTCGAGTCCCATTTCGGCGGGGTTGGTCACGGCGATCAGACCGCCCGGTTTCGTCAGCAGCGGAGTGACGAGCGTCTGCAAGTCCCTCACGCTGATGTAGCGCGGACGAAAAACCTTGGTGACCATCTTGCGATTTGACTGTTTCCGTTGCAGGGAATCGGCGACCGTGGAGACAAAGACGAAGTTGCCCTCTTTTTCGTAGACGTAGTTGAGCGATTTGGTGATCGCGTCGAGCGCCTCTTCGGCGGTGACATCTTGCAGATTCGCGGTGGGAACATTCCCGCTGACTCCGCGGCCGATCAAGATATTCATTCCGGAAAGCTGTCCGAGCATGGCCAGAGCTTTGTTGATATCGACGTCTTGGAACTCGATCGAAAGCTTGTCGGAATGCCCTTCGAAGGGCTCCGCTTTCAATACGCCGGGGCCTTTCGGCCCAGTGCGTGGAGCTTCCTCAAGGGGAGGCTCAATCTCAATCGGATCGTCCGGTTTGCGTGCCGGTGCGATGGGCTCAGCTCGCGCTTTGTTCTTCAACTCGTTCAGATCTTGCATCAGTTTTTCGAGCTTGTCGGTGTCTCGCTCTCGCTGAAGTTGGTCCAACAACTCTCTGGCTTTTTGGAGTTCATCCGACTTCTGATCAGATTGAACTTGGGCGAACCGATCGAGTTGTCGTTGCATCTTGGAAAGCTGCGATTCAACACGCGCGGATGCCGCGTCGTCAAAGAAATCGTTGGGGTCATGTGACGCCATACGTCCGAGTGGCGGTTGAATTCCAGCCCCACGATGAGTTGCCGCAGTCGCAACGTGGTCGCGATGCGGTGGCTGTTCTTCATCAGAGCGTTCTGCGGACGGAGGCCGCTTGCCTGCTAATTGCGGTTGCGAGGTTTGTGCTTCGGGTGTCGGCGATGTTGCCTCAAAAAAAATCTCGGGTGTCGGTGTCGGCTTCTGTACTTCGCGCCGAGCGGTGTTTTTCGTTGGCGTTGTTGCTGCGAGAGGAACGGGCATCGTCACAGTTTCCAGCGGCGAGCCTTGGGCCGAAGCCGCATCAGGTTGCGGCTGGAGTTGGCTTGCTGAGTCGGCGACTTCTGAGGCCGGTGTGAGCGCGTTTGGTTGAGTGGGATCGTGAGGCGAGAAGGCTTGTTGGCCAACGACCCAGATCGCGAATCCAGCCACAAGAAGCGTCGCAAAGCTCAGCGCGCGCGATGCGGTTTTCAGAGGTGTTGTCGTCATCTCGCCCGTCGTCCCTGACCGGCTATGCGTAGCCGTGATTGTCGAATTCCATTTCCATACCACACCGGCGTTGGCTCGATGTCGGCGTGAGTGCGAATCACTTTCCAGGCATTGAACCTTCTTCTCTGCGGGCATCATCCAAAACTAATTGCCATTCGTGCGAACCATCCGTCAGGGTGACGGACTTTCGGAGCACGGCTGACAATTTCAATTGCTGACCGTTCCAGGGAACCGACTGCCCTTCTTGAAATAGTCGATCGTTGATCAAAGCTGCTCGACGGCGTGCTCCGACGATGGTGCTTTTCAAGACCAACCCTGTGAGTTTTTCGACGGGCGGAGGTGCTTCGACGATGATTTCCTTCGGGGCTTCGGCTTCACTCTCATCCGCGAAGAGGACCGGCAATGGAAATTGATCCGCATCGATCCCGAAAGGTCGTGGCGGAAATTCATCCATGTTTGCTGACTGCAACAACGGACTCTCTTTCAAAAGTCGGGTCATCGCCGCACTGTCACGGGGCTGTTTGTTTGAAGTTGAGCTGGAATTGTTTGGCTCGATGCCGACGCTTGCACCGGTGGTTGCCGGTGTTGAAGTGGCTGCAATCACCTCGGTCGAGTGTGCCGAACCAGAAAAGGCGCGTAGCAGTGGCGGCACCCAAAAATACAAACCGATGAGCAGCAGAAAGCCGAGCATCGCCGTTTTCGGCGCGCTGGCTTTCATGTCCTTCAATAACTGCTCGTGGTATTTCATAGTTGGATTGACTGTCGTTACCGAGACGAAACTTGGGCCTGAGAGTTCAGGACGGCTCTGGAATCATCGGCTTGAGTTTGCGTCTGCCTGTCGCTCTTTTCGGCAGAATCCACAAAGGTTGCCCGTTTTACGAAGACCGAGAACGTGATGTCCGCCTTTAAGGCTTCGCCAGACTGCTCAGATTCACTTTTCAGGGAAAATCGCTCGACCGTGAACAGCGTCGGCTGAGACTCTAGCCCGCGCAGAAAAGTGGCGATTCGACGGAAAGTTCCTGAGGTTGTGAGTTGGAACGGCATCACACGGTAGGTCTCACGTGTGATCGGATTGAGCGGTTGCGTGCGATCGACTTGTAAGCCCGAACTGCGCGCTAACTTGGCCACTTCTTGCAAGACGCCGTGCAGGGCATTTTCATCATCGAGCAGTCGGTCGCGCTGACGCAAAGTTGCTCCGCGAACCTTCAAGAGTTTGAGTTGCTCGGAGGCGAGTTGGATGCGGTTGGGCATCTCTTCGATCGTGCGATTGGCTTGAGAGATGTCACGCCGAGCGGACTGACAAGCTTGCTCACCGGGCAAGTAGATGACCATCACAAAGAAGCCGACGATCAACGCCGTTCCCACGATCGTCAACACGTTATCGCGACGCAGTGAGTCATTCATGGAGCCACCCCTGCAGAAACCACGGTCGCCAGATTTGTTGTGAGTGGCGCACGCACTTTCGTGACTCGTTGGTCCGTTGAGGGCCTGGAATCAAAGAGCGCCGTTATGTTCCTGACCTGCAAGCGAACTTGAAATGAGCGCAAGGATTCGTCGCGAACACGAAGTTGTCCGGAGTAGGCCAGTGTCACTCGTTCAAACAATCCCGTTTCCTTGAGCTGCACGAGATACCGCGAAATTGCCGAGTCATCCGGTGCGAACCCAGTGAGCGTGAGCATCGTTGTCGAGCGGCTGATTGCCGTCGTGAGTTCAGTTAAGTCGGCCTCAATTGGTGGCAACTTTTCTTTGTTCGCATTCGTCACGGCAGAGGGAACGTTGGCGGAGGCAGGCACCTCGATCAAACCGATCTCTGCCAGGCACTCACTTAAGCTCACGAACTCAGGCATCGATTTCGTCAACCCGGCTAACAGGCGAGTGGTGGGGATACGGAATTCGAGCGATGTGAGGAGTTTTGTTTGAGCCTCCAGTTCTCGAAGTTGCTGATCGAGCTTTGATTCGACGGGCAGCAACTGCTGAAGTCCCTCAGCGCGAGCCCGCAGTTCATCACGTCGCGATTCAAGTTTTGTACGAAGCTTCCGTTGCTGCCACGTTCCCAGCACCGCGAGCGTGAGAAAGAACAACACCATCATCCGTCGCCACAGCGTCTTGTGCTCGCGCTGACGCCGAACGTGATATGTCGCCGGCAAGAAATCAATTTGCGGGACCATGATGTGGGTTCGGAAAACAGAGGTCAGGGGTCAGAGGTTGTTGTTGAGACATGGTTAGGTGAGTGGTCTTAACGACAGACCCAGTGCGGCGCTCCAGCGGCCGGATCGTTCGAGCAATGCCGGAGCCTGTGGCACCTTGGGGAATGCAGCAAACGGATCGCCCGTCTCAACCGGACACGAGAGCGACTGGCCGAGATACTCCGTCAGCCAGACACTCGATTCGCTGCCCGTCACGATGAGGCGAGTGACAGGTTGTCCGCGAAATGTGACCATGAAATATCGGAAGCACAGCTCGACTTCGGAGACGAGCGATTCGAGCTGTGGGCGAATTGCTTCGATCACAGAACGATGGACATCGCTTTGCGAATCCAATGTCGGAGCGGCATTGACGGTCGCTCGCACACGCTGGGCTTCGTTCAAGTCGAGTTCCAAATGTTTGGCGATCGCTTGATCCAAGTCGCGCCCGCCGGTGCCAACATACTTCAAAAACAAGATGTCATCGCCATCGGCGATGATGACCGTGGTGACGTTGTCGCCCAAATGGAGATAAGCCGTGCGCTCCGTGTCGGCGGCACGGTTGTGTCGAAACGTTCTGAGGACCGCACAGGGTTCAACGTCAATCGCACGAGGAGCGAGGTTCGCTGCTTCCAGAATTTTGAGGTGACGCTGCAAGATGGTCCCTTGGCAGGCCATCAGGATGACCTCCTGCTTCACGTTCGCGTCTTGCCGAATCTGGCCGGAGAGAAAATACCGCAACTCAGCGTTCTGGACCGGAAACGGCAGTCGTTCCTCGGCTTCCCAACGCACGACTTTTTGTAATTCTTCAGCGGGCAACTGCGGCAGGCGGATGCTCTGCAAATACAGGTCATCGGCTGAGACGCAGCTCACGACGTTGTGGCCTCGAAAGCCGTGATCGGACACCAACAATTTCAAGGTGACCGCGACTTGTTCGTCGTATTGTGCGTCGGTCAGGTCGCCGCGAGGCGGCAACGAACCTTGGGCGAGCGATGTGATTTCGGCACGCTCACTGAGTCCAGACACTTGGACCATCGTGACAAAACGAGGACCAAGATGCAGGCCGATTGCCGTCGATCGTGGGCGTGACAGTGAGATCATGATGCCGCAAACATAGGTCGCGTTTTGGCAACATGACCGAATTCGGATGACATTTTTTACAACGAGGGTCTTGGCAACCGAGTAACCCGAAGCGTGAGCGAGGGCGAATGTTTCACAAAAAAGAAGCCGCTCAAGCAATAGGCTTGAGCGGCTTCTTTTGGAAAATCACAGGATCGATGTCCGATTGTGCTTAGGCTTTTGGGCCGGTCGCGGGATCGGTTGACGGCAAGTCTTCTTCTTTTTGTGGCGCGGGTTCGAGGATCGGCTTCGCGGCTTTGTGCTCTTGTGCTTCGACGGGTTGTTCACCGGCCGGAGCAGTCACACCGCACGAGCTGCAATTCGCCGGGGCCGCATCGCAAACGGTGACCGGAACCATGCGGCAGACTTCGTAAGCAACTTGCTTCGGTACGGATCGAGCCACACAGCGGGTGTAAGTCACCGGAACTTGCTTCGTCACGCAACGAGCGACTTTCTGAGTCACGGTGTAAGGGACTTGTTTGCAGACTTGATACGGCACTTGGCAGGTCTTCGTCTCTTGCACCATCTTGCAAGTGGTGACGGGAACCGAGCGGACGTGGTCTTCTTTCACCCAACGGCAGGTTTGATACGGCACCTTCTTGGTGACGGTTTCGTTGACGTACTTGCAAGTCCGGTAAGGGATCTTTTCAACCACCTCTTCATGCACCCAACGACAAGTCTTCACCGGGATTTGTTCGACAACTTCTTGAGGCACGTAGCGACAGACCTGTTGCGGGCAAACTTGGCGAACAACTTGTGGTTCGTAGGTCGTGTAGTTCACTTGGCGTTGAACAACTTGCTGCTGCCAAACGCGGTAGGTGATGGGCACGACATTCGGTTGCCAGCAGAGTGACGGGGTCGCGTTGCACGGATTGCACTGCCAGCGTGGTGTCGGGAGCGTTTGGTAGTTGGCTTGCTTGCAGACCCATTGGCCACAGACTTGAGGGACCGTGGCACAACGTGTGACGGGACGCATCACGGTGTGGCACACTTCGCGATTGATGGTCTCGACGACGGGTCGCATCACGGTGCGACGGCATTCGCGAACGGTGTCTTCATAGACCGGTCGTGAAACGGTGCGACGCACTTCTCGCTCGCAATTTTCCCAAACCGGTTTGCAGACGGTGTAGCTGCAATCGCGTTCGCAGGTCTCGTAGACCGGCTTCATCACGGTGTAGCGTTCTTCTCGCGCGGCGGTCTCGGTGACCTGGCGACAAACGGTGTAGGACTGCTCGCGATAGGCGGTCTCTACAACCGTTCGATTGCAGGTGACTTGCTGCTCGTCCCAGACCGTCTCGTAAACTGTCTTGTTGCAAGTTACTTGTTGAGGTTCGTAGACCGTTTCATAGACCGTCTTGAAGCAGGTTTGCCGCTCGACCTTGCACGAGGTGTAGCAGGCCGATGGCTGACACGCGGTTGTGGGGCAGCAGCCGTAGCCACCGGCACCGCAATAGCCGCCTGCTTGGACGGGGTTGGCAGCGAGGGTTGCGGCAACAGCCAGCAATCCCAACAGGTACGTTTTCATGGAAGTCTCCTCAGGGGTGTTGATTCAACAACGCCAAGCGAGGGGTATATCCTGGCGCCGACGCATACGCCGTCGGTCGAGTTCTCCGAGTTGTGGCACTAGCGTAAGCTGCGTTAAGAAGACACGTGAGCGAAAAACTCCGGATTCTTCCGGACTCGTCAGGTGCAACGAGTCTCACGCCGCACGACTGCTACTGTCGGCAAGGTTTCTCTAGTTTGGCTCGTTTAACGATGGCAACGAGCCGGCAAAGCCATCTTAACCGGCAAAGTTCAGCCGTGTTTAGAAAATCTGGCGAGCGTGTCCCACTCGTCTAGTTGCCGGCTGATCGCTTCGGTGAGTTGCTCCAGAGATCCGGGAGCCACCAAGGCCACCTCAGGTTGATAGAGTTGCGTCTTGGAATACGCCTCGCGAGTCGGGAGATAACTGCAATTGGTCCCGTTCGCCAACGTGATGGCAATCAGTGGCCGGTGCGGAAAACGACGGATGAGTTCCGACTGCAAGAAGTGATACGACTCTCCTTCTGCGGCGACCCAGAAGGCATCGCCCCACTGCCAGGCCCACACGGGACACGGATAAAAATCTCCCGGCGGCAGAGGTCGGATGCGATGCAGGAGTCGAATTTGGCGTTCGACCAGAGTCCTCAGTGCGGCGGCTTCGTCGAGCCTTCCCGCTGCGCGAGCCGTTTGTTCTTCGGCGATCAATTCGTGATGCCGCTGTTCCGTCTCGTCGAGTTTGGGCAACGACGAAAGGTAAGGGAGCGGGACCGATAACTGGGCGTTGCGTGTGATCGCGGTATTCGCCATGCGTTCGGCGTTCCACTCGCGATGCTGCCAAGCTCCCAAGGTCGCTCCCGAAAATACGGGCCCGGAATAAACGTGATCAGTTTCCGGAGGCGGCATCCCTTCGAGAACGCTCAGTGCGGCAAAGCCGACTTGCCGACCATTGCGATCAGCGACGGCCACATCGCCGACATAACCGTCGCGCGGTCCGATGTCACCGCACGGGGCGAGCAAGAATAAACACGGCGCGTTCGTCTCGCGTTCGACGACCTCGCGCAAAGCACCGACGTAATCCGGGCTGACCAGCGTGTTTTCCCAGGCCAGTGTCGTCGTGTGACACGGGTAGTTGACGATCGTGGCACTGTAGGATGGGCACTCTTGCCCGTCTGCCTGACTTCCATCCTCATGGGAACGGGCAAGAGTGCCCATCCTACAAGTCACTCGCACCACGTTGAGCGGCAGCGGCTCCGCCGCATCGGGATTGAAACCACAGACGAAATGTCCTCGCGGCTCATCAAGATAGTCGCGGTGACAACCCATCTCGCACGTCGTCGAGCCATACGTCAGCGTTGCCGGTTGCAATTGAGCCTCAGCGGTGCGGAACGATTCGGCAATCTTGCTGGGTAGGCTGTCGAGATATGGGCCGATCAAGTCGCCGCCGGGAAATTCGGCTCGGTCGAGGGACAGGTATCCGGCGGAGTGTGTGTGCGAAAACGTGACCAGAAGCTCCGACCGGCTGAGTCCTGTGAGCCGGCAAGTCTCGCTCAGTAAGGCATCCATCTCTGGCGCACGCAGCAAGCAGTGATCGAGTGACACGAGCACGGATTGGTGGGCGTGGTCCAACGACCGCATGACGACGACCGTCGCACGCAGCGGCCGATGAATTCCGGTGGAACGATCATGCGCGGCCGCGCCCCACATGCGGTGATACATTCCGACGGGAGGCGTGATATCAGTCCACGCAATGCCGAACTCGCATCGCGACGAGGGTGTCCGAACGACAGTCGTGCTAGCCATGAAGCGACCTCGAAATGTCAGGCGAAGAGATCGGCGACGTTAATCCGGAAGCCCGGCAAATCCGGCTCGGCGGTCAACTGCTGCCGAACGTTGAAACTGATCGGCGCTTCGTTCGGACGATGCACATGCACCACCATTAAGTCCGGGTCGATTACCCACACCAACGGGACACCGGCATCCAGATAGAGTTCAATCTTCTCGACGATATCGCGGTGCCGATCCGACGCTGACAGGATTTCCACGGCCAACGTCGGCGGACCGGAAATCTCGAATGCGTCGTCATCGGTGGCCGCAATCAGTTCTGCGGCGACATACGCCACATCAATCCCAACACCAGATTCGGCATCCCTCGTAAGCCGAAATGCGGCTTCACCGACCAAGACCTCGCCATGAGGGCGAGGCCGAGCTGTCATCCAGGTTTCCAGAGCGGCAGTCACCTTTGAGGAGACACGACAATGTCTGCGGCTGCGACGAGTCATATTCGGGGATTCTCCACGGACCTTCACAACACCCCGAATCAGTTCACGATCCCAGCCGTCATCGGGCAAGGCCATGAACTCCTCGTAGGTCATCAATTCTGGAGCGACGGCAATACTCATCACATTCAGCCTTCCGAAAATCTGCGAGCGAACTCGACTGGTCCTCAGACTATCCAAACTCAAACCTGGCCGCCATCGGCATTCGTCGTCCGCTGCCGAAGGCTCGCGAAGTCAGCTTGATGCCGGGGGGCATTTGACGGCGTTTGAATTCGTTGCGATCCAATCGAGTGGCCACCCAGCGGACGGTCTCGGCCGAGAATTGTTCGCTCAGTGTGGCGACCGACTCTTCACGTTCGACGAGCCCTTCCAAGATCGCATCCAGCACCGGATACGGTGGCAGCGTGTCTTGATCGAACTGGTTGGGGGCGAGTTCGGCACTCGGAGGCTTCGTGATCGAGCTGAGTGGAATGACTTCACGGCGTTCACGGACTTCGTTGATGTAACGCGAGACGGCGTAAACGTCGCGTTTGAGAAGATCGCAGAGGACCGCGAAACCACCGGCCATGTCGCCGTACAACGTGCAATAACCGACGGCCAATTCGCTTTTGTTTCCCGTCGCCAGAGCGAGCCAGCCGTGGCGATTGCTGCGGATCATCACCAACGCGCCGCGAATTCGAGCTTGCAGATTTTGATCCGCGAGTCCGGCAGGTTGACTCGCCAGATCGGCTCCGACGATTGTTGTTCCTTCATACGCGCGGTGCATGTCATCAATCGGGACGACGGCGTGGTCGATGCCCAGGTTCTCGGCGAGTCGGCGTGCATCGGAAACGCTGTGCTCGCTGCTGTACCGGCTGGGCATCAACAACCCATGAACGTGCTCTTTGCCCGCCGCTTGCGTGGCGATGTACGCCGCGAGGGCCGAGTCGATCCCGCCGCTCAAACCCAGCACGCAATCTTGGAAGCCGCACTTTCGCAGATAGTCGCGAAGCCCAAGGACGAGGGCGTCCAACAAATCGGCCTCGCGCGGACGCGTCGCATCAATCCTCTCTGTCCCAGCCGTCCTATGACCGAGCGACAAGAGATCAACAACTCGCAAGTCTTCACCAAACGGAGCCAGTTGTTCGATGACATTGCCCGCAGAGTCTAAGACCAAACTGTTACCGTCGAAGACCAGGTCGTCGTTGCCGCCCACTTGATTGACGAAGATGAATGGCTTGCGATGCTTCGAGACGTGTCGGCGAAGTATGTTCAACCGACGATGCGGCTTGTCTTTTTCAAATGGGCTGGCCGAGAGATTGATCAACACCTCCGCGCCGGCGGCCACCAAGTCTGCGACGGGATCAAACTGCTGAAGTGGCCGCTCGTGATACGACGTGCGTGGTTCGCCGTACCACGCATCCTCGCAAATGTGGACGCCGAGCTTGAGTCCGCCAAACTCGATCGGCGTCACTCGCTCAGCCGGGCGGAAGTAACGCTGCTCGTCGAAGACGTCGTAATTCGGCAGCAGCGTTTTGTGAACCGTGTCTCGCACCTCACCGTTTTGCAGCAATGTTGCCGCGTTCGCCGTTCGACCATCGGGGACACCCCAACGTGTCGGATGTCCGACCAGCACCGCGAGCCCAGGAGGCATTTCTTTGGCAAGACTGCTCACGACTCGATCGCACGAATGCGCGAAACCTTCCCGCAGCAGGAGATCTTTCGGGGGATAACCGCTGATGATCAACTCCGAAGTGACCAACAAGTCCGCACCGAAGGCGCGAGCTTTCACCGCAGCGGATTTGATGAGGTTGGCGTTTCCTTTGAGGTCGCCCACGGTCGGATTCAGTTGTGCCAACGCAATTTTCACGGACATCGCCTTCTTTGAAGTGCAGCACATGACGGCATCATTTTGCGGTTCGGCATCCTACAGAATGTCGCATTCGGGAGCGAAGAGTGTCGATTGCCCCAAAAAAACACTCAAAACCTCGCGTTCCAACACTTGGCACTCCTGACTAAACTGCTGACTCTGTTCATCTCGTGATACACGTCTCGATGCCATGTTTCGGCGGGTCCAAAGGAGTTTTCCATGCGGCTATTTCCCTCAAAGTGGTCTTGGTTGACGGTGACGGCGCTGTCGCTTGGTATGGTTGTGGTCGGTGGCAAAGGGAGCCAAGCGTGGCAAAATACCAAGGCTCAGCGAGTGTTCGATGATGAGCCGGATGCCGAAGTTCAAGCTCAACGCGGTGCCGGTTGGCTGCTGCTCATGAAGTGTCACATCAAGTTGGCTGAAACTGCCATCTTGGGAAGTGACCGTCCGGGTGTGATCGCCTACATGGAGCCCAAAGAGGGCGACGAAGTCCAGGCGAAGCAGAGAATCGTCGGCATGTTGGACGGTGGTGCGCAAGCCGCACTGAAGATTGCTCAGCAGAAGTCGGAGAACGACGTTCAAATCAAATATGCAAAGGTCTCCGCAGAGGTGGCCGAAGCGGAATACAAGAAAAACTTGGAGGCCAACAAGAAGCTTCCGGGGACCGTGACTTTCGTGGAATTGGAACGGGCTCGGCTCAATTGGCAAAAAGCGGTGCTGCAAGGTGAAAACGCGGTGTTCGAGAAAGAGATCGCCAAGCTGGAAGTTGAAAAAGCGACCGAGGATTTGAAGACCTTTCATATCGAAGCGCCCTTCGACGGCATCGTGCGAAAAATCCTGAAGCAGAAGGGCGAACCGGTTTCGCAAGGGACTCCGATTCTGGAGTTGATCAGCACGCGCACGGTGAAGGTAGAAGGCTACATCCCCATTGAGGATCTCTGGAGTGTCAAGAAAGGGGACTTGGTGGAAGTGCAGATCGACATCCCGAATCGCGACCTCGAAATCGAGAAAGAGGTCTTCGAGGGCAAAGTCATCTACGTTGATAAGACGGTCAGTCCGGTGACGCACGGAGCGCGCGTGACGGCCGAAGTCATCAATAAAGGGGACCGGCTGATCGAGGGCTTGTACGCCAAAATGCGAATCAAACACGGACAACGCGGCACGGCCAAAGGAGCCGAGGCGCGTCCGGCAACCGGAATCAAACAGACAGGCGGCAGCCGCGTTCTGCCGTAACTTGGTTTGAACCCCACCGAGACAAGCTCGGTGGGGTTGCTTGGATCACGATCAATAACCAATGACCAATTCCCCCACCCTCATTGGGCTCTCTCACTCCCATGTCCATCGCCGGTAATCCCTCTCAATCATCGCTGACTCCGTCCAACCGACGGCCGATTCCGTTGCAGGTTCGTCCGGATTTGCGGATCGAACGCATCGAGTATCAAGGGGTTGCCTACTGGGTCGTCAAAGAGCCGGTCGGGCTGAAGTATTACCGCTTGCAGACGGAGCAGCATGAAGTGCTGTTTCTGCTCAACGGAGTACGCAGTCTCGAAGAGATCCGCGACGACCTGCTGCGCATCCTGCCGACCGTGCGCCTGCAGCTCAGCGACATTCAACATCTCATCACAGATCTGCATCAAAAGGGGCTGGTTCACAGCAACCGCCAAGGGCAGGGGGCCGCGCTGCTCAGGCAGAAGAAGGACAACAAGAAGAAAAAATTCTGGCAGACATTGAAAAGCTTGTTGTACCTGCGACTTCCCGGTTGGGATCCCGAAGGGGCGCTGACGTTTCTCGACCCGATTGCCGGGTGGCTGTTCAAGCCCGTCGGCTTGATCTTGATGATGTTGTTTGCCCTGACCTCGTGGGTCGTGTTGGGAATTCGCTTCAACGATTTCACCGCTCAAATCCCGGAGTTTCAGCAGTTCTTCGGTTGGCCCAACATGATCTATCTGTGGGTCACGCTGGCCGGCTGCAAGATCTGCCACGAGTTCGGCCACGGCCTGAGTTGCAAGGTTTACGGCGGTGAATGTCACGAGATGGGGGTGATGATGCTCTGCTTCAGCCCCTGTCTGTACTGCGACGTCTCGGACAGTTGGACGCTGAAGAACAAGTGGAAGCGGATCATGATCGGCGCGGCCGGCATGTATATCGAAGTGATCATCTCCGGCGTCGCGATCTATCTGTGGGCCTCGACCAAGACCGGACTCATGCACCACTTGTGCTTGAATATTTTCTTTGTGACGACGATCACCACCGTCATCTTCAACGCCAACCCGTTGATGCGGTTCGACGGCTATTACATGCTGTCGGACTTTCTGGAAATTCCCAACCTGCGTCCGAAGGCGGACAAGCTGATGCGCGAGTCGTTCGCGTGGTATTGCCTGGGGATTGAATCGCGTCCGGACCCGTTCATGCCGGAGACCGGCAGGTTCTGGTTCGTGGTCTTCGCGGTGACGGCCAACATCTATCGCATCTTTGTGATGTCGGCGATCTTGACCTTTTTCTACACCGTGCTGAAACCGTATGACTTGCAGAGCATTGGCATCACGATGGCCGTGTTCTCATTCTCCGGCATCATCTACTCCATGTTCCAGAACCTGTATCAGATCATTACCGCACCGAGGATCGAACCCATGAGTCGCCCGAAGATCATCGCCACTTGCACGGTGCTGATTTGTGTTCTCGCATTCGGACTGTTTATCCCCATTCCGTGGCACCGTGAGGCGACGTTTATCGTCGAACCGCATGACGTGCAGCACGTCTACTCGACAACGCCCGGCTTCCTCCGCACTCAGTTCGTGCGCGAAGGGCAGACGGTGAATGAGGGTGAGACGGTAATGCTGATTGATAACCCGGAAATGGAAGACAAGCTGCTGGAAATGTACGTGCAGCGAAAGGTCGTGCAACAAGAAATTCGCGTGCATGACGCCAACAACTCACTGGCGGAGCTGGCGGTTGCTGAAGAGAAGTTGCATACGATTCGCGAGCAGATTGCCGACTACGAGCAGCGGTTGGCTGAACTCGAATTGGTCGCCCCTTGTTCGGGGTACGTTGTCGCCCCACAGGCAAATCCAGAACCCAAAGTCGATGAGACCCGAACGCAGTTAGCGAACTGGGTTGGTACCCCGCTGGAACCGCGCAACCTCGGCTGTTTTCTCGACGAGCGAACTCAAGTGCTGAGCGTAGCACCGGACAACAAGTTTCAAGCAACGTTGTTGATCGATCAGTCGGATATCAACGACATCAAGGCGGGCAATGAAGTCGAACTTAAGTTCGACCACCTCCCGGAAACGACGCGTGTTGGCAAAGTCGCAAAGTTTTCTGATGAACCGCTAACATTCGTGCCGCCACTGTTGTCGAACAAGTTGGGCGGACAAGTACCGACCACGAGCGACGAACAAGGCCGCGAACGGCTCGTCAGTCCGGCCTACCAAACAACGGTGGTGTTGGATCAAGACGTCCCGCTGCTGCGTACCGGAATGCGCGGACGTGCTCGCTTTCTGGTTTCGCATCGCTCCGCTGGGGAGTGGATCTGGCGCTACCTGACGACGACGTTCCGTTTCCGTCTGTGATGGCGAACGGCTTCCGTAGCCGGTAGGAATTCGGAAGAGCCAGGCTCGTTCGTGGCCGTGATTTGTCTGCTTTGCCGACTTACTGGCCGCATCGTGACGTGCTGGTTTACAGTCTGTGCATTATGGATGTGACCACGGGACTGTCTTTGTTATTGGCTTTCGTGCTAGTGCTGCTCAACGGCTTCTTCGTGCTGGCGGAGTTCGCGCTGGTCAAAGTCCGGTCCACGCGCATTGAAGAATTGGCTCGCCAGGGGAATCGCCGCGCCAAGGTTGCGCGGCGGATGATCGATGAATTGGACGAGTATCTGTCGGCGACGCAGTTGGGAATCACGGTGGCCAGCCTTGGTTTGGGCTGGGTCAGTGAAACGGCCTTCGCTCATCCACTCAAGGCTTTGATCGGTCAACCAGCGTGGATGCCGCCGAATGCGGGACATTGGCTGTCGGCGGGTATCGCGTTTTGTGTCGTCACGTTTCTGCACATCTTGCTGGGGGAACTGGCTCCCAAAAGCCTGGCGATCCGTCGCTCCGAGCAGGCCACGTTGTTTGTCGCCGTGCCGATGCGGTGGGCCTTTCGCCTGTTTTACGGGCCGATGCTGGTCTTGAACGGAGCGTCGAATCTGGTTCTCAAACTGCTTGGGCTGGAGGCGTCGCATCACGAAGTCGCGCATACCGAGCAAGAACTGCGGATGCTGTTGTTCGCGACTCAGGCGACCGGCTCGTTCTCGTTCAATCAGTTGCTAATGGTCGAAAACTTGTTCGATCTCAGCAAGCAGACGGTTCGCGATGCCATGATCACGTGGCCGTTCGTAAAATCGATCGCCGCCGATACTCCGCTTCCGGAAGTCATGCGGATCGTTCGCGAACTCCGTTTCTCGCGATACCCGATCATCGATCCGAAAACGGACTTGCCGGTGAAATATCTGCTGATGAAAGATCTGCTGCTGTTGGACGATCACGATCGAGACTGGTCGCGGATTCTGCGGCCGCTACGGGTCGTGTCTCCGAAGGACAATCTCGAAACCATTATGCAAGAGCTGCAACACGACGGAGCCAACATGGCGGTCGTGATGGATGGTACTCATGCCGTCGGGCTGATCACGCTGGAAGACATCCTCGAAGAAATCGTCGGCAAGATTGAAGACGAGTATCCGCGTTTGCCGCGGCTGTTCTTGAAAGACGCACTCGATTTCGGTGCGATCGACTTGAACGTTCAAGCGGACACGCCCGCTGCCGCGATCGAGGAACTCGCCAGACTGATCCCGCCTAACAAACTGCCGCCTGATTCCAATATCGCGGCACTGGCGTGGGCTCGCGAGCAACTCATTACCACCGACGTCGGCTTCGGCGTAGCGATCCCGCACGCGCGGTGCCCGCATCTGACGCAACCGATTTTGGTCTTCGGACGCTCAACGACGGGGATCTCATTCAGTCCGAATTCAAAGGAACCCGTGCGGTTGATCTTCCTGCTCGTCACACCGGCAGATCGTCCGAGTTTGCAGGTTTTCTTTCTGGCTCAATTGGCTAACGTGGCGAAGAGCGAATTCGTTCGTGAGAAGATGCGACAGGCGAAGACACCGGAAGAATTGTTGGGCATTATCGAAGCCGCCGATCCCGCTGTGACTGGATAATCGACGCGGCGGAGCCGCAACCAAAACTAACCCGAAGCGTGAGCGAGGGCGAACGCTCAAAAACGCTACGAATTCAAAGTGGTTGGTAGCGCCCGCCCTCGCACACGCTTCGGGTTACCTCGTTGGTCCCTGCTCCAAACTGCGACAGTCCGTCTTTCGCGATAAAACGCAATTGCTACCATGCTCGCCCAACGAGTTGTCGCCCCAGAAGTTGAAAGGATTCGCATGCCAGCCGCTTCTCCTCTACGAGTCGCATTGATCGGAATGGGCACCGTCGGAACCGGTGTCGCGCGGATTTTGACCAATCAGGCGGAACGAGTCGCTCGCCGAGCCGGTCGCACGATCGAGATTCGACGAGTTGTCGTTCAGAACCCTGACAAGCAACGCAGCGTCAGTTTGCCCGTTGACATGATCACGGATAATCCCGAAGCGGTTTACGCCGACAAAGAGATCGATGTCGCGCTGCATGTCGTGGGTGGCATTGAGCCCGCTCGCACGATCATGTTGAAGCTGCTGGAATCGGGCAAAGATGTCGTCACCGCCAACAAGGCGTTGCTCTGCGAACATGGCGACGAGATCTTTCGACGGGCACGAGAACTCGGACGCACGGTGGCCTTCGAGGCGGCGGTTGCGGGAGGCATTCCCATCATCGCGGCGATCGGGCAGTCGATGGCCGCGAATCAGATCACGTCGATCCAAGCGATCCTCAACGGCACGAGCAATTTCATTCTGACTGAGATGCACGAGAAGGGGCGGCCGTATGCCGATGTGCTAGCCGAAGCCCAACAGCTCGGTTATGCCGAAGCGGACCCGACGCTGGATGTGGATGGCACTGATGCCGCTCAAAAGTTAGTTCTACTGAGTCAGTTGGCGTTCGGGACGAAGGTGCCTGTGACCGCCTTTCATCGGCAGGGGATCGACAAGCTCGAACTTGTTGATCTGCGAAATGCGGCGGAACTCGGCTATCGAGTGAAGTTGCTGGCGACCGCGCGACTGGTTGAGGGGCAGCTTGAAATGCACGTGCAACCGACGTTCGTGCGACAGGATCGGCCGCTGGCAAAAACGTCCGGTGCGTTCAACATGGTTGAGCTGACGGGCGACGCCGTTGGTCGCTTGTGGTATTCCGGTGCGGGAGCCGGTGAGATGCCGACCGCCTCCGCCGTCGTGGCTGATTTGATCGACTTGGCGATCGGTCGAGCACAGCCGACCTTCATGCGGCTCGACATTTGGCGTGAGCATCCGCCGTTGCCGCTGCTTCCTGCGACGGACGTCCGCCGCCGCTTTTATCTGCGTTACAACGTCGAAGATCGACCGCACGTCCTGGCGGACATCGCCGACATCCTCGGTCGGCACAACATCAGCATTGCGTCCGTGATTCAAAAGGAAGCGGAGTCCGCGACCACTCCCGGCGGACATGTCACCGTGCCGCTGGTCATCATGACTCACGAAAGCACCGAAGGAGCGATGCGCGATGCGGACGCCGAGCTCGACCGGCTCAAGAGCATCCGCCCGCCGCGAGTGCGCATCCCGGTCGCGTCGTGATACGTGGGGCGGCGCAGCCGCAAGTAACCCGAAGCGTGAGTTTTGAAGTTGCGCTATTGACGCCTCCGTCCTGACGGGCAACGCCGTTAAGGCCGCAAATGGCACCAATACAAGCCCGACGCGCCAGCGAGTGCGTACAGACATTGGCCGCTCGAATGCACGCACTCGCTGG
>JANNDA010000304.1:0-5026 GCA_031387195.1 Planctomyces sp.
GTCCGCCGTCAGATGCAGACTGCCGACTTCCCCTTCGCGACCATGCTCCGTCGGAAACAAAGCCTCGCTGATGTCAGCTCCTGCAGAATGCACGGTAAGATTGCCGGTCGCCTGATCGTTGTGTGCTGTAAAGCGGATGGATTCAAAGCCACCGGCCAGTGCTCCGAGATCCTCGCTCGTGAAGTCGAGGACGTTGGCGCGATCGAGACTGCCACCCAATTCCAGCGCGGCGGCAGGCCCGGACAGAACGGTCAACGTGGTCCCGGAAATCGATCGCTCACCGCCCGTGAAGTCAATTTCCGCTGCCGACAACGTGATGTCATCGCCGCTGAGGCGTTGCAGGCCGATGCTGCCACGTGCGGACACCGAGAAGTCATTCACCGCGAGATCGTGGGAGCCAATCTGGTACACGTCCTCGAAATCACGAATGGCCAACGAGCCAGTGGCGAACTGGAAATCCAGTGCCGAGTTCTGCGTCTCCAGTGTCAGGCGATGCGCCCCATTGGGGTCAGCCGAAATCGAAACTCCTGACGTCAGCGCACTCAAATCATTGCGATCGATGGTCAAAATCGAATGATTGGCCACGCTGTTATCGATGGTGAAAGCACCGTTTCCACCGACGTGATTCCATGCGGACCCGGTCAAATCAAACTCGATGCGATTCGAGATCTCACGGACGGCCAAATCGCCATCGATGTGAGAGAGCGAGAGATTCGCCTGAGTCACAAAAGTGAAATCGGCGTTGAGCACACGCCGTTGTTCCAGGCGCATGAGCTTCAGTGGCCGCTCTTTCAGCGGACGCCGAACCCAACGAGTTTGGCACTGCGTCACAACCCGGTTCAACCAATGAAAAACCAGCATTCAGCGATCCTCGCAACCCAACAGAACCGTGTAACCTCTTCGTTCCTAACCGGCGACCACAACAGGAGAACAAGCCACCGAACCGGACGCTAGCCGGAATTATTCATGAGTCGGGGAGAATTCCCCGCAGGCTGTTACACACTTGCCCAATGCGCAAGCGAGGGAAATTCGCCGCAATCCCTCGCTTGCACTTCGGGCTAGTATGAAACCGTGAATAATCTCGGCTAGATCGCTCGTCATTTTTCGACACTCTCCACTGGGAATCCGTCGCTCATTCACCCGAGAAGCGGCGAAGTAGGCGATCATGGTGGCCACGTCAGTTTATTCCGGTTTCGAGAGCCAGGAAGTCTACGGGGGTTGTAACAATCACAATCGTTATGAGAGAGAACTGGGTCCGGTGAGGCTGTCCTGGCGGAGATTGCGGCGTCGATACACGAGGCAACGGAGTTGCAATCATGACAATGCGAAAATCTTCACTGACGCCAATGATGTTCGCCATTTTCCTATTTCCGGTTGCCGTTCCAGTCTTCTTTGCGATGCTCTCCCCCCCCTGGACCAACGGGGCTCGAGCACAGGAAGAACCCGCTGGAATCAAGCGTGCGGTGCTTCCCTCCAAGCGACCAGTTCCTGCGCCGCTGCGATCGGGTACTTTCCCGAACCAAAACAACAAGGTGACTCGCCGAGCGGCAAAATCGAACGAATTTGACCGCACCGCACAGGCTCAACGACCGTCGCCCAAAGTAAAAGTAGGCGTGCAGATCGGATCGTCGTCCCCCCGTGCCACTTCGGTTCCAAATCCAGTTCACAAGCAGCGTGTGACCGCCAACGCTCGGCCACAAAAAAGCCCGCTGGTCCAACAGACCGCGATTGAGAAGCCGCAACGCACTGCACTGCCATCAGCCGATGATTTCGTTGACACGGAACAACGATCGCAAGAAGTCCGCCGCACCTTGGAAATCCAGAACAGACCAGACTATCAGACCACCGTTGAGGTCGAAGTCCCTCAGAAGGTTTCCCGTTCGGTCTACGAACCAGAAGTCGAATTTCCACCGAATCCGAAACCTCAACTGGTGGATATCGAATCAACCCCAGAAGCAATCGAAGAGCCGGCACAGGGTGTCACGAATGCCTACTTTGAAGAGCCGTTCATCAAAGAACTACTCGTTGCCGAAGAAACGCCATTCGATGAAGAAGACCTGCCGTTCGAGCGGCCACTGCGAAACATGGTCGCTGAGGAATCAGACGACGAAGCCTTCTTCAAGCAGGCCGTTGCTCAAAACAAAATAGATCCCGTAATGAGCGTCCCGCCAGCGAACGTGACTGCTGAGACAATTGATCCGCCGACTGTTGCGCCGCCATCAACCGCCAAACCAAAATGGTTCACGGACCTGCGGGCAATCAACACCATTGATGTGCGCGAGGCCGTCCAGATTCCTCCAATCGCAGCGGGTGACAGTGCCAACATTCTGCAACCACACGATCAGGCAAACGCTTTTCTGAGCCAGCGTCCTGCCGTGAATTTCTCAACGGCGTACTGGGCTCCGTGGCAAGCGGATCGCGACTCTTATCCCTTCTGTCATTACCCACTGTATTTTGAAGACCCGAATCTCGAACGCTGCGGACGTGGTTGGAGTTGCTTCACCACCTTTGTTTCTCTCGGCCGTTTTTACGCCAACGTCCCGTTCTTGCCCTACCGAGTCACCGCCGAACCGCATCTCTGCCGAGTCCGCACGCTCCCCGATTGTCCTGCGTGCCACAAATTTGGCTATGACGTTTATCTGCCACCGTGGAGCTGGAAAGCAGCAGCAGTCCAAGCCGCAGCCTACGCTGGGGCCATCTACATCGTGCCGTAAAGTATTCAGAACCGGGTCGATGGCAGCTCGGACGAAAACGTGTGTCTCAGAATTCGCCACAAGCGCGAACCCAACGACAGCCAGCCGCAACTGATCCGCCCTCGTCCTGGCGAGTACAGCGAGGCCGACGTGTCTGACGAGAGTCGAACTCGGACCTCATAAGTCACCGCAGCCGACGACAAACCTGACGGACTGTTGCGAATCGCCGCCAAGCCACTCACGGTCACTTCGCGCGGTAGCGTTTCGGATCGTGCTGTCGCAATTTCCTCGACACGTCCCGCACAAACTTGTCCGGGTAACGACTGAAATTGCAGTCCCACCTTTTGTCCAACACGCACGAACTCAACCGCATCTTGATCAACCAGCAACAGAGCGTCGCACTTCGACGAGTCTCCCACGTAACACAACAAAGTCTGCTCTCTGACCGTCGCACCACGATTCACTGGCTCCAACGGAGTACCAAACCACTCCGTCAACGAGTCTTCTGAGGTCGGCGTCCGCGCGATGTTGGGAGGCGGCAACACGATCCCCGCCGCTGGGCTGACAATCCGTAATCGCTCTGCCTCGGCACCGAGTTGTTCCAAACGCCGCTGTGCGCTCGCGAGCGCATCGCGAGCGGCTGGCAATCGCATCGAGCTTGATTCGCTGGAACCGCGTTGCGTCTCCAGGGACTTCAGCCGCAGCGCCAACCTAGCAACCTCGTTCTGCTGCCGTTCCAGTTGCAACACCAAGACGTGATTCGCCAGTTGCCCCAATACGTCGCCCGCCTCTACGGTTTGTCCCGCTCGAACAGTCGATTCAATCCGTCCGGGGACAGTGACAAACACCGGCTGAGCATCCGCAGGATAAACCACGAAAGGAGCTCGCACCGAGTAGGGAAACGGAACCAGCAACAATCCCGCCAACAACAGACCAGCGCCCGCACAGCCGAGCGTCATACGGCGACGAGAAACGGTCTGTCGCCTCCAGTGCGATCGGACCCGTTGAGTAAACTCACGCACGGGACCAATCACCGCACCAGACACCAGGGCCACCGAAAGCCCCGTGGCGACAACGCTCAATCCAACTCCTGCGAAGAGTTGATGCAAGAACCAGACAATCGCCGCCAGCACAAACCAACGATAGATCGCCGAGGCAAATCCGTAACTAACCAACACCCACCAACGCCTCGAATCAATCTCCAACTCATCGGCACTTGCACCAATCAGCAACCGTTCGCAAACGGATGACACCGCTTGCTGTGACTGCATCGCCAGATTCGGAACGCCCAACAAATCAGCCAGCACGTAATAACCGTCATAGCGCAGCAAGGGATTCCCATTAAACAACAGCGTATTCACCGAGCAGACAAGCATGACATTGAGGAAGATCGAATTCAGTAATCCAGGCACGCTAGACCACCATAAGATAGTGGCCAACGCCGCTAAAACTAATTCCACAAAGATCCCTGCCGCCGAAATAGCGATTCGTGGCCACCGTCGCGACTGCATCCAAGCATCGGTGACGTCCCCGTAAAACAGCGGCACGAACATCAGCAATTGAATCCCCAGTTCGTGACACTCGCCGCCGAAATGCCGACAGGTCAACACGTGCCCCAACTCGTGCAGCAACTTGATCCCAACAAACACCAACACTAACGGCAACAGGTTGCCAAATCCAAAGAGCGTCTCGGCATCGGGCAGTCGCTGAACCACGATATCCCCGCGAATCGCCACCAAAATCGCCGCGAACGCCACCAATGACATGAGCGTCGCAATTGTCGCCGGGCGATACAGCCAGCGAGTCCACGGCTCGATTCGCTTCAGGAGCGGCTCCGGATCGATTCCCTGCCAGCGAATGACCAGCCAGTTCGTTAGCAGTCCCATCCGCCGACGGCGAACCGCCATTCTCTGCTGATGGGCGTACCGAGCCCCCTGCCCTGCCCCTAACGAGGTCACTAAGCCAGACTGAATCAACGAGCCCAAAAATCGCGTGAGGTTTTCTACGGACCAATGTTCCGCCGGGAAGCGACTACGCAAGGCCTCTAATAAACTACGATAGGTGACGGACCCATCCAGCATTGCTAACACGGCATACTCTGCCTCGCGCAAATGAAAGTAGGCCAATGACAGCGGATCTTTCAGCGTCCAGCGTGACTCACCCTGTGCGACAGATCGTTGTGCGATCAGGTCACGCCGCATCCGCCACCGAACGACGGCCTCTTGTGGCGGTGATGTTGCAGGTGAGGGTGACATGCTCATTGCGGTCAACTAAGGAGTGGACACGAAACAAAATCCCGAAGTGCCTTAAGCCATGTAACCCGAAGCGTCAGC
>JANNDA010000353.1:0-2051 GCA_031387195.1 Planctomyces sp.
TAGGCACATTCCATGTGCCGTCCGCTGGGAAAAACGTGGAATGGGACGCGGTCAGATCCGGCAATGTTCGGCTATTCGACGTCGATCGGCATCCCATTTAACGTCCCGTGAACGACCACGCGCAGCGAACGGCACATGGAATGTGCCTACTACTTTGTGCGGCGATCGAACCGAGTCACATCGCGGTAGCGGTACGTGCCGCCGTTCTCACGAGCGAGTCGCTTCAGGAAGTTGTCCGCGTTGATTTCAGAACCTTTGCCGAATTCGACGCAGTGAATTTTCGTGCGACCGCCGTTGGCGATCCGGATCTCGTTCATCTCGCGAGCGGACAATTGCGGCTGGTCAGCATCGGTCAGGAAGAAGAGATGCTCTGGCTGATATCTCAAGGCTTTTCGCAGCGGTGGTAAGTGGTCGGTCCCGCCGTCGGGCTGAATGCTGGAGATGAACTGGCGAGCGAGAGTCCGATTGATTTCCGTGGCCCACTGCATCTGTGGCTTGTCATCCCGGCCGCGCATCTCGATCAAATCCGTATTGTAAAAGATGACCTGAAACTGCTGCGTCTGTTCCAGCGAAGTGAGGCTGGCGACGAGCTCTTCCTTTGCCACGCGAATTGCGCTGTGGTCGTACATACTGCCCGAACGATCGACCACATAAACAAACCGATTCCCCAGTGCGGCGATGTCAAAAAAAGTCGTCTCACCGAGCCCCGACGATTCATCGCCACCTCCGCGTTTTCCGGAAGACTTAATGAGGTCAGCGGCGTTCGACGGAGCCCGTAATGAGGCTGCCGGCCCCGGCCCAAGCAACGGCAGCCCTGACTGCGTCGGTCGGCTCAGTAATTTGCTGACTGCTTTGTCGTCTCCAGCGAGCGACGGCTCTGGCTGCGGTTGTCCCTCATCGCGTGTCATCGATTCACTCGGTGACGGCTCCGCAGAGTTTAGATTGGAATCGTGAGGTGCCGCATCCCGTTTGATGTGCAGTCCAACGTCTCGAAACGTCCCCTCACCTGCTTTGGGGCCGACTGATCCCGACGAATTGCAGCCGCGCAAGATCACCGCCATCACGCAAAATAACACCACGTGAATTGCGATCGACAAGCACCAACTCGGCAACACAACTTCCAGCCGAAAATGGCCGTCATCAACTTCTGGTTCGAGTTGCAAGACGGGCGCGGGCTGCATAGTGGAACTCGATTAGGCTCAGGCGAGCGGGGTGGCTGACGCCGCCCCGCTCGCCATGTTGTGTGGGCTTACTTCTCACGAACCGATCCGCCCAACTGACGCTGTTTGATCTGATCTAAAAACTCTTGAGTCAAGTCCTGAGGGAAGACCCCTTCCGGCGGAACGAACTTGAACTTTTCTGCCGGGACCGGGACGTCCGTTTGAACGTCGGTGAAATCGAGACTGACCATCGGACGCAGGATCTGCTCGGCGTTGCGGCTGAGGTACAGAATACGGCGCGGGAACATCGTCTCGGCATCGAGATATAGTCGAACGCGAGCCGGCACATAATCGGGAAGCGGAGCCTGCGGATTATCTCCCTTCCAAGTTTTCAGCATTGCAGGCTGCCAACCACCTTCGAGCACGATCACGTTGCGTCCTTCGGCGGACTCTTTTTTGTACTTATCGAACTGCATCGACTTCTCGATGGACGCGAACAGTCCCGGCAGACCGCCGAAGCCGAGCTCCACGATCAGGCGGTTGTCTGTCAATCCGGCTCCCGCCGCAGCTTGCTGAATTTGACTGACGTCCCGACGAGTGATTCGCGTCTCCGCTCCGATGTGATGCCGAGTCCACAGCACTTGCCCGTCGCAGACTTCCAGTACCGAGCCCTCCGTGTCACCGAGCTTCACTTGGAATTCAAGCCGCAATTTGAGGTCGGCACCTTGCAGGTACGCCCCCTTTACCGTGAACCGACGACTGCCCAGAACCACCGTTTCTTGCAGCCGTGCTTTAATGGATCGGTACGCCTTGAGCCGTTGTCGAACCTGCTCCAACGCCACTTTCGCCTCAGGCGATTCCGGCCCCGGTTCATCGGACGATGGCTCTCGT
>JANNDA010000357.1:0-2064 GCA_031387195.1 Planctomyces sp.
CAAAACCGTTCGATCTACGACTACCTCGTCACCGCCGTTCAAGCTCATTTCAAACAACAGCCGATTCCGTCACTGCTGCCGGGCTCGTGAACGATTACTATCGTGTGCCTCAACGGCTTCGCTCGAATAGCAAGCGTTCCACAGGCATTGGAACAATGCCTGTGGGTAGTCTTCTCGATGCCGCGCAATAAAGCTGATGGCGCGGCCGAGGGCTTGATTTAGGATGCGAAGGATTCGGTGACGTTCCTCGTCTCTTGGCATGGCATCGACTGTCGCTTGGAAGTCTGCGGCGAGATCAAGGGTCAGACCGGCTTCGTTCTTGGCCTCAAGAAAAGCGAGAGATGTAAATAAAGTTCCGAGGTCACCCCACTGGTGTGCTTGCAAACGTTGCCGCGGGAGTTCGTCCACCTTGCGCACGTTGACGCGGCGGGGTGAGTATGGCGGCTGGCTCTGGCGGAGTCGTTGTTGTTCGAGCGGCTCGTTGAAGTATTCCTGTTTCGCGAAGAAGTCTACCAGTCGCTCGTGCGGTTTCCATTCGCTCTGCTCGACGAAGCGGTGTTTGACCCATTCGGCGACTTGGCGATGATAGAACGTCAGCACGTTTCCACCGGGGGCGGCTCGCTCGGTCAGGTAGGGGGCCAGATCGGAGCGAAGTCGGAACCAGATGGTGACGGGGATGCGCGGAGGTTCGGTGGGTAGTGTGTGGTTGTTGTCCTTGCTCGCGGTGTCGAGTTGCTTCTTGTACTCGATGTCGGCGAAGAGGACTTCCAAGACTTCCGTCTCGCTCAAGCCACGGCGGGCGGCGGCAAGGTAGCCGAGGGCGCGTTCGACGAGCAATTTGCCGTGATTCTCCTCTAGGCTGAGACGGACAAACACTTGCTTCAGTAGCGTGCCGATGTAATCGTTCGACGTTTCGGGTTCGTTCAATCGCACGTCAGCGTCGTAGGATCTGCGCGTCACTGGCTGTGATCTGTTCTGCTTGCAATCCAACTCAGGAGCCGAGTCCGAAGATGTCTGAATCCACGAGTCAGAAAGACGCCGAAGCGGCCAGTCCCCAGCCGGCCGATTCACCCAACAAAACTCTGTTCGACGAAGCGAATGCCGCCGGGCAGTAGTTCCACGCGAAGAAGACTCGCCCGATCTGGGCCAAGCGGTTGGAGGCGGATCAAACGGTGACGACGCTGGAAGGGGAAGAAAAAGTCGAGGCCGGTCACTACCTCTGCAAAGGCGAAGCCGGAGACATCTGGCCGCAGACCGAGCAGACTCTCAACAAGCGATACACTGCCACCGAAGAAGTCACTGCCGACGGCTGGCGCAAGTACCAACCTCACCCCGACGCTCAAGGTGTGCTGGCCACGCCGATCGACCACCCCTTCGAGGCCCAAGCCACTTGGGGAAAACTCACCGGCAAGCCGGGAGATTTCCTCGTCAAGAATTTTCAGGATCGCGAGACCGCGTACCCCGCCGACGTCTGGATCGTCGACCAGACCCTGTTTCGGCAGACGTACGAATCAGTCGCACCGGGCAAGTGACGTGAGATTCGTGCGAGACGTTGTCGAATCACGCCGAGCAACAACGCGAAGCCGTAATCAAGACGAGGATGGAAACTCTTGTTGTTTTCGCTGCATGAATGTGAAGTCGCACCGACAAGAATGCCCATTGAGCAGGTTGAGGACACATGCCAGGAAGTTGCACACATATTCAAATCAGTCTATGTTTCAAACCCTTCACAATGCAACGTATGCACGTTTCCTAGCGAATCGCAAGCGAATAGTTTTGCTCCGCGATTGCTCCACGCCAAGCATGTAAGTCTCGATGTCGTCTGAAACACAGCGATTTCTACGAGTGATCCCGTCTCCAAGACGAAGAGTGAACCATCGGTCGAACAAGCCGCTATGCATTGACCAGATGGTGAAAATCGAACACGGGTTATTTCTCCACACAATCGTAAGTCGCTCGAACGAAAGCTGTCAGCGAGTCCATCGCAGCGGGCAGAAACGCCGTCTTGCGGAAGTTCACTAACGTTCCACAACGATAGTCTTGTGCCATCTACTACTCCGCAGG
>JANNDA010000358.1:0-3228 GCA_031387195.1 Planctomyces sp.
GTGCCGCTCATTCTCCTCATCCCATTGATAGAAATAAAACGGCAATCGAACGGCCTCCCAGGACGATGCTACTGGAACTCCCTTTGACATCAACTTCCCTCTGCCGACAGCAGCGACAAGTCTCAGCGTCAGACCGTGTAACCGACCTTGTTCGACACCTCGATCATCTTGCTCTTGGTGAAGTTGCCGGCGGGGTCTTTGGCGTAGCCTTCGTACTTGAACATTTGCAGGACGACTTCGTACTGGCCGGGAGTCGTGTCGGCGTGTTCGTAGCTGTTGTTCGCGCGAGCCGGCACGGTCGCGACGACTTGGCCGTTGCGGCGAATCTCCCACAGCAACTGCGAACCCCAATCGTTCGCCACGTCACCTCGCACCAGCTTCCGCCCTTCCAAACGAATCTCCGCCTGCGGCGTCCCTTCAAATTGCTGTTCCATGTGGGTGTCTCCTTCACGGATTGGTGGGCTGCAAGAACTTTTATGCCGTGCGGAGGCCGGCGAGCCACCGGGACAAGCCCGGTGGGGTTTCGGTTGGTCGGGGCGAGCAACATATCAAAGGCTTCCGTTGCGACCAAGGAGTCTTCGGGCTTTGATCGAAGAAATCTGAGTGTTGCTCGGCCAAGCCGGTACGACGGGTGCTATCAATTCAACGCGAAAACCGTAGCAACAGGCGTCTCGCCTGTTGTTGAGTTGACGGGCGAGACGCCCGTCCTACAAAGTCGGCAACGCTTCCGTCACCGCGAAATCTCGCTTGTCATCGCGACGCAGTTTCGCCGCCGCGTGATTGGGATCGTGATCGCACAACGCCCACCAACCGCGATCGGCGATCGTCCCTAAAACTTCTGGCTTAATTCGCCGCAGCTTGAGTAGTTCCAAGTCATACGCGATGCACCACAACGTCGGCAGATGTCGGAACGTCGGGCAGACATCACCCATATAGATTGCTCCTTGGTCGCCGCTTTCAATGACGATCGCCTGATGCGCCTCGGTATGACCGCCAGTCAGCCAAGCCTTGATGCCGGGAAGAATTTCCACATTGCCGTCGATCAACCGCAGTTGTCCCGCCTCTTTGAGCGGCACGAAATTCGACAATGAGTATGCGGCTCGAAGCTCCGGGAACTCGGCAGTGGCGGTTGCCCATTCTTGTCGCTGCACGACATACGTGGCATTCGGAAAGGCCGGGATGACTTGTCCCGTGCTATCGAACTTCGTCGCGCCTCCGGCATGATCGAAGTGCAAATGAGACAGCACCACGACATCAATATCTGCAACCGTTAGCCCAACAGCAGCAAGACTCGGGACCAACGGTTCGCCGAGTTCCGAGCTGAAATTCTTCTGCTCCTTCTCGGTCAGCTTGCTGCCGTATCCGGTGTCGATGAGCACGTTTTCTCGGCCGGTTCGAACGAGGACACAACTGGTCCGCTGATGGATGCGGTCTTTGTCATCGACCGAGATGTATCGCGTCCAGACCGTGCGCGGAACGACTCCAAACATCGAACCGCCGTCGATCCAATACGTCCCGCCGGAGATCGTGTGCAGTTCAAAGTCACCCAGTTGCATGATGGTCCTTTCAATTCCTTGCGTCCGCGTTATTCCGCGTCAGACTGCGGCCAGACTATCGCTCTGCCAGCAGGAAGTCTTGTCTGGCTCGCAAGACGGAAACGGCAATCTCATGGCTCACTTTTTCAAGTACAAATCTCCGGCGGACGTGGTCGCGAACGCGGCTCAATTGGGAATTCATAACATCGCGATGTCGGACGACCTGACCGCGATGTTTACGCCGCTCGACATCGCCGGACGCACCGTCGGGAATCGTTGGGCCATTCAACCGATGGAAGGTTGCGACGGAACGCTCGACGGTGCTCCCGACGAGCTGACCTATCGCCGCTATCACCGGTTCGGAGCGGGCGGAGCGAAGCTCATTTGGGGCGAAGCGACCGCCATCGCCGACGACGCGCGAATGAATCCGCGTCAGTTGTGGTTGCACGAGGGAACGGCCAGTTCGATCGAGCAAATGCTGGCCGACTGCCGAACCGCTCATCGCGAGTCCTGCGGTCAGGACCGCGATCTGCTTCTCGGTTTGCAACTAACTCATTCCGGGCGTTTCAGTTTTCGGCGACCGCTGCTGGCGACTCACGACCCGATTCTCGATCCGCGCACGAAGGACAAATCGACCGGGCATTTTGTTGACGCCTCGTTTCCGTTGCTGAGCGACGATGACTTGAAGCGGATCGAAGACCAGTACGTTGCCGCCGCGAAGTTGGCAGCCCAGATCGGTTGTGACTTCATCGATCTCAAACAATGTCACCGCTATCTGCTGTCCGAATTGCTCGCCGCCAAGAACCGGCCCGGCGAATACGGCGGGAGTTTGGAGAACCGCACACGGCTGATCCGCAACGTGATCGTTCGAGTCCGAGCGGAGTTTCCTCAACTCCTCATCGCCTCGCGGCTCAATGTGTATGACGGAATTCCCTATCGCGGAGCAGGCGACGAGTTCATCGGTGAGCCGTGTCCGCACGAATTGCCGCTCGTCACCGCGTTCGGCACTGATTCCAACGATCATCTCCGCGAAGACCTCACTGAGCCGCTGCAATTAGTCCGTTGGTTGCGCGACTGGGGCGTGTCATTGCTGAATGTGTCGATGGGCAATCCGTATGCGAACCCTCACATCGTCCGGCCTGCCGAGTACGCACCGATCGACGGCTACACGTCTCCCGAACATCCGCTGTTTGGCATCGACCGTCACTTCCGCATCGCCAGCCGCATTCAAGCTGAAGTCCCCCTTCGTAGCCCTCTCGCTCCGCGAGAGGAGCCGAGCGTGCAATCGACATCTGAGTCCGATTCCACATCCGATACGCCGTCGGCACTCCCCTCGCGGAGCGAGAGGGCCACACTGGACGGCATCCCGGTCATCGGCAGCGGTTACAGTTGGCTGCAAGACTTCATGCCACAAGCGGCCGCCGCGAATGTCTCCGCAGGCCGAGTCGCCTTCGTCGGCCTCGGGCGCGGCACGCTCTCGCAACCCGACTTCGTGAAGCAGCTCGCTGACACCGGTCGCTTAGACCGCAAGCGAGTCTGTCGGACCTTTTCGTACTGCACCAACCTGATGCGGACCAAAGACCATCCGCTGGGCCAATACGCCACCGGGTGTCCGCCGTTCGACAAAGAGGCATATGGCAGCATGTGGAAAGAGGCCGAAGCCAAGTTGACACACAAGCCCGACGCGCCAGCG
>JANNDA010000789.1:0-10047 GCA_031387195.1 Planctomyces sp.
AACTCACGCAAGCGGCAGTGCCATTCGGTTCCGGAGCCAATGTGCTCGCTACTGTTTATCGGGAAAACGGCAGAGCCATCGACGCGGGAGGCATCACGACATTCGCTCGTCACACGATCGTCAGCGAGAACCGATTGACACGTTTGCCGGCCGAAATGCCGTTGCGTGAAGCGGCGTTGGTCGGCTGTCCGGTCCCCACGGGAGTCGGTGCGGTGATCAACACGGCCGGCGCGCGCCCTGGCCAAAGTGTCGCGTGTTCGGTGCGGGTGGCGTGGGTTGCTGCACCGTGGCGGGCGCGCGGGTCGCGGGATGTCATCCGATCATTGCCGTGGACGTGAATGCCGCGAAGTTGGAAATCGCGCGCGATGGGGGCGACCGACACACTCTTGGCTACCGAAGCAGATCTCGTGCGGCGGGTGATCGCGGCGGCCGGCGGCAGCTTGGACATTGCCATTGAAGTCACGGGCCGTCCGAGCGTCATGCGGCAGGCGTTGGAAGCGGTGCGTTCGCAGGGGGGCATCGCAGTTGTGGTGGGCAACGCGAAACACGGCGAGATGCTGGAGCTGAACCCGCGGCTGTTGAACGACGGCAAACAGCTTCGCGGCACTTGGGGCGGCGATAACGAACCTGATCGGGACTTCCCACGCTACTGCCGGCTGATTCAAGCGGGCAAGCTGGATCTGAAACCGCTGTTGTCAAAAACGTACCGATTGGAAGAGGTCAACTTGGCGTTGGATGAATTGGAAGCCGGTCACGCGGAGCGATGAGGGCTACATTGCAGGAAGTCACCATGCGTATTGGCGTTAATTTCGACAACACGATCGTTTGCTATGACTCGATCTTTCACCGAGTCGCGGTTGAGCGGGGTTTGGTTCCGGCGGAGTTGGAAGTTTCCAAGAACTCCGTGCGCGATCATTTGCGTGCGGCGAATCGCGAGGCGGCTTGGACCGAGATGCAGGGTGATGTCTACGGCGCGCGAATGGCCGAAGTGGCAGCGTTTGCTGACGCAATCGCTTGTCTGAGGGAATGGCGCAGGGCCGGTGTGGAGATCTTCGTCATCAGCCACAAAACGCGCCGACCCTATGCCGGAGAACAATATGACTTGCACCGCGCAGCTTACGGCTGGCAGGAACAGCAACATTTCTTTTTGCCGGACGGCGTCGGCTTGCCGCGAGAAAACGTGTTCTTTGAACTGACCAAATCCGCCAAGCTGGCGCGCATCACTGCGTCGGCTTATGCTTCACCCGCCAGCTAGGCCGGGCACGTCAATCTCTTTGGCGGCGATCGGCTCCGGCAGACGTTGCAGCGCTATTTTCACAACGTCTTTCTGTTCGGACTGAACGACGAGATTGTGCATACGGGCTACACGCCGATGGCCCATTTCCTGATGGCTGTGGGAGTCTACAAGCGAAAGGACGTGGTCGCATGAGCCAGACGGAAGAGCCCGATCGCTGGTTGAAGGTGAAGGAGATGATGGGAGATAAATCCATCGTTTTCGGGAAGCATTTGGCCTATTGGTATTACCGGAGTCCGCAGCGTCTGCTGCACTGCCTGTCGTACTACAAGTTCGCCTCGAAGCTGATTGGTTCGGGCAAACGCGTGTTGGACGTGGGCTGCGGCGAGGGGATCGGAACGTGGCTGCTGGCCGTCGAAAACGGCTTCGCACACGGCGTCGATCTGGACGCGGACGCGGTGACGAGTGCAGTGAACAACTTCGGCCATGACCCACGAATTCGATTTTCGTGCGAGGTTTTTTTCAAGATGGTTCCCGCAGATTGGGATGCTGCGGTGAATTTCGACGTGATCGAACACATTCTCCCACAGAACGTCAGCCTGTTTTGGGACAAGCTCACGGAGCGGCGGCGACAACGTCGAGCCGCTGGAGACCTTTGTGCAAGTCTTCCTGCATTTGGGGCAGGCGGACATCGTCTTGTTCTACCAGGATTGCTCCGGGCGAACGCTGCTGCTGCGGATGCTCTCGCGAATGTATACGGGACTGATCAACACGATCGCCGGATATCGCATCCGTTATTACAACGGTCTGGCTCTGCATCTGCGTTACAACGTGATGCGCTGGCATACGAACTATCACGGCTTCGGATTTCAGGCCGACATGGTCACGCGATTGCTGGACCAAGGTTTCAACTTTATGGAGGTGCCGGCCAAAGCCTCGGAGCGGAAGTCTGGGGCGTCACATGCCTTGACGCTGCGTAACTTTTTTTCCGTGACTCACACGCTGCTCGACTTGGCCATTCGGTGGGTGGGCCAGAGCGGCCTGTTCGCTCGATATCGGCCCAAACCGCGACCGCAGGGGAGCGAACCAGCCAGTTCTTAAGTTTTGTAGGACGGGCAGTCCTCCCCGTCATTTGGCATGTGACGGGCAAGAGTGCCTATCCTACGATCGGATCGAACCTTGGATATCGTCAGCTTTGCTCTCGGCCTGTTTGTCGTCGCTTTTGCGGCGCATTGGCTGTGTTGGCGCGTCCGATTGCCGCACCGGCAAACGCTTGGTGATGAGCGTCCAACAGAGTTTGATAAGCCCGCACCATGTCGCGGATGACGATGTTCGGCCGCAACTGCGAACCGCCGAATACCCGAATGGTCCGCTTGACCAAGGCGTTGATCGTCAAGATGTTGACGACCAAATCCAGTCGTAGTCGCGGCGCGTAGCCGCACACCGTGGCGGGTCGGATGATGACCCGCTCCATCCCGTTGGGGCGCGGATGATCCAGCAAGATCCGTTCGCAGGCCAGTTTGAACTTCGAGTAATCGGTCAGCGGCTCGGGAGGCGTCTCCTCGGTGACGTTTGGCTCGGTCTTGACGCCGTAAATGCTCGACGAGCTCGCGTAAATAAACCGCTTCACGCCGCCGTCAATGGCCCCCTGCAACAGCGCCGGAAAGCAATCGAAATTGATCGACTTCCCGAGTAAGTCGAACGGCAGAAAAAGTTACTAAGATTACTCCCCGGAATGCCCAACCTTGGGAAGTCCTCTTTTCAACTGGCAGCCGCTCGTGTGGTTGTCCTACATGGCGGATGTGGAGCTCTATGGGTTTGGTCCACGGGGATTTCATACCACTAACCTATTGCTCCATGCCGCGAATGCGGTTCTGTTGTTTACTTGGCTACGGAAACTGACCGGCCGCGAATTAGACAGCCTCTTCGTGGCGGCGGTCTTTGCCGTGCATCCTCTGCATGTGGAATCCGTGGAATGGATTTCCGCCCGCAAAGATGTGCTCAGCATGTTTTTCGGCCTGCTGACGCTGCTCGCCTGGGAGAGATTTCTCAGGCTAAAAAGCCGCAGGCAATTCGCCGTGGTCTGCCTGGCTTTTTTGGCGAGCCTGATGGCCAAACAACTGTTCGTGACACTTCCCGTCCTGCTGCTGTTGTTGGACTTCTGGCCCGGCCAACGATTAGTGCCGCTCGTAGGGCGGCCACTCTTGGCCGTCGAACCGACCGTCGAGCTGTAGACGGGCAAGAGTGCCCGTCCTACAGACCTCTTGGTCGAAAAGTTTCCGTTATTATTGCTCAGCGTGATCCTTAGCGTGGTGGCAATTGTCGCGCAACACCGCGACGGGGCGGTGCAGACACTGGCGAATTTCCCGGTGTTGGTTCGGCTGGCGAATGCGGTGGATGTCACTTGGCTGTATTTGGGGAAAGTGTTTTGGCCGACAAAGTTGATTATCTATTACCCTCACCCCGGAGCGGCGGTGCTTTCCGGCCGCATTCTGTGGGAATTGCTCGGTCTGATCTTCATCACAGTGTGGTTCGCGAGCCAATGGCGTCGCCGGCCCTATTTGATTGTCGGCTGGCTGTGGTACGTGATCGCATTGCTTCCCATGATCGGCATCATCCAAGTCGGCCCCCAACAGATGGCCGACCGTTACGCCTACCTACCCGCGATCGGTGTGTATTGGGCGGTGACTTGGTTTATTGTCGATACCTTCCGCAGCCAACTTGCTCAGGAGTGGCGTGTGTATGCGGCTATTGTGACGATCGCCATGCTGGCCGGACTGGCTCATTTCCAAGTGGGCTACTGGAGAAATCAAGCGACTTTGTTTGGGCATTATGAAGATGTGATCCGAATGTCGTCACCTTCAGCACAGATCCCATCACCCTGACTTCGCAGTTTTTGCCGAGTTCCCATCGCTTGAGCTTGAAGTGATCGGGGAGAAACTGCCATTTGGTATAACGCTCCACACCGACTGAATTCGCAAACGTAAACAGCCAATCTGATCGAGTCGGTTGATTGTTGATTGGTTGATTGAGGCGACGCAGTTCCTGTTGCCGTCCATCGACAAAGAGTGCTATGGTCCGGTCGCTTCCGATTTCCCTCCGCTAGGAGTCCCTTCCTGGCATTGCCGAGTGGGCCGTTCTGGTTCAACCGGTTCCCTTCTCAATCTCCCCATCACTATCCCACCATCAATTGATGCAGTCTCACTGCATGGAGAACGCACATGCTCCGAGCATTTCTCGGCGTCTTTGTGGCGAGTCTTTGCGCTCTGACCACTTCGTGCGCGGCCCAAGAATTTCGTGTCTACACGCAAGTCTGGGACTTGAACGCGGGCGACCAACCTGTCTCGCGCAGCTTGACTCTGTGGCACACAGGAAAGGTCTACGACGTCATCTATTCACAGGGTGAGGTCACCATTTTGGAGCCCAATCTACGTCGGTGTTCGATCATCAACACCGGTAAAGAATTGTTGACCAGCATCGACTTCGACGAACTCAAACATCTCTTGCAGGTGGCCGAAGACCGTATGTCGCAACAGATCCAAGAGCTTGATCAGAAGCCTAATTCCTCGAAAGACTTTCTCAATCACCTGCGATTCCAGTTGCACCCGCAATTTTCCAAGCAGTTCGATGCCAAACAACATCGACTCTCGCTGGAAAGCAAATCGCTGACTTATGAAGTTCGTGGCCAAGAAAGCGTTCGCCCTGAAGCGGTCGAAGCCTATCTCAATTATGCCGATTGGGCTTGTCGCCTGAACTTCGTGCTGCATCCTCAGCCAGTCTTTCCGACGGCTCGACTGGAACTCAACCAGCAGCTCCGAAAGCAGAAACTATTTCCCGTGGAGGTCAAACTCCGCGCACAATTCGACAAGCCATTACAACTGCAAGCGGATCACAAACTCTCTTGGGATCTGGATGCCACTGACCGAGAGCGCATCAATCATTGGGAGGCATTGCTGCGAGATCCCAAGCTCAAGCACCTGTCGCTCCGCGAGTACCAGCTCGCGACGTTGAGTCAGGCGACAGCCAGGGCTCGCTAACAAACTCAGTTCAAACTGAATGCGGGAGGAAACCCACTTTTGATCCCCCCCTTTTGGTGACGTTGGCGCTGTCGCAGATGTCCCAAAACCAGTTCACTGCGAAGATCCACGTCCGTTTCTTCCAGCAGCAATCGAGCATCTTCCGGCGTCAATCCGAGCGAATGTGAGACGACATCACATAAGACTCCCAGCGGTAGCTCCGCTTCGAGGAGTTGATTCAGCAGCGGGTCGGACTGCAATTCTGGCAACAACTCCATCGCGCCGGTGAGCAATTCGCGTTGTCGATGGCGACGGTCGATGGTCGTTATCGCTGGGTACTGATCCGGCAACAGCGTGAGCTTGGCGATGCGATACGGCCGACCGCTGTCGATCTCTTGATCAATGCGAGCCCGGCACAACCCGCGTAACGCGAGATTGAAACATCCGTCGGACAGCCTCTCTTCGACGGCGATGTGGCCCAGACAAACCACGGAGTGAGTCTTCGCCAGCTTCGTGTCGTAGGTGGTCTCCCAGTTGGGACGTAGCAAGGCCATCGCAATCAAGCGGTCACCATCCACGGCATCGGACACCATTCGCCGATACCGCGATTCAAAGATGTGTAACGGCAGCCACGCATGTGGAAAATGCACCGCATTGGGCAGCGGAAAAAGGGGAGCGTGTCCGCAAAACTGGCTCAGCTCTTCCGAGTTTTCAAACAGGTCGCTCATGCCGTCTCGTCCTGAGGTATTGGGATTTTCGGGACGAGTTCGTCCCGCAGTTGGATGTCTGTCGGATAGCGATCGGTGTGGCTCAGCAGTTCCTGAAAGCAGGTCTGATAATCGGTGAGGAACGACTCCAGATCGACACCCATGAAGCCTGGCCGGTAAGGCTCAAGCCGGCCTCTTGCCGAGTCGTACAACTTCCGGGCTCCACCGAAGTTGTCATTGCCAAAATGAAACAATGACACCGACACCTGAATGAGTCCCTGCAGAAACTTTTTTTCGTCACCGACGGACTCGGACCACAGCTCCTCCCAGACATCGTGGGCTTCAAAGAACTCCTCCTCATTGAACAATCGCAGTCCTTCGAGGTACTGCGGCGGGTATCCGTCCGACATGAATTTCAGTTCTTTGTTTGTTGTCGTCAGCGAGACATTGCAATCAGGTCCGCAGCTCCCCACAGTCACCGGGCGGCGATTCTAGCGCTGGCCGAAACCCGAAGTCCAACGGCAACTTTCCCCTCTTCAAAGTTTGATCATGGCGAAGTCCGATGTTGTCTCCCGAGCAGTTGACCGAAAGCAACAAGCCCTCAAAATCGCGCGGGGATTGGAAGCCAATTACCGAGTGGCACTCTGCGCGTTGCATCATGCAAACCCATTTGAGTTGCTCGCGGCGACGATCCTCTCGGCCCAATGCACTGACGAGCGAGTCAACATGGTGACGCCGGGCCTGTTCGCCAAGTATCCAACTCCTGCAAAGCTCGCGGCAGCAGCACAGGCCGATGTCGAAAAAATCGTTCAATCGACTGGCTTCTTTCGAGCCAAATCAGCCAACCTGATCGGTATGGCGCAAGGCTTGATGACGCAGTTCAACGGCGAGTTGCCGCGAACTCTCGAAGAGATGATCACGCTGCCGGGCGTTGGCCGGAAAACGGCAAACGTCGTGCTCGGCACCGCGTTCGGACTCACGACGGGTGTCGTGGTCGATACGCACGTCAAACGAATCACCCGGCTGCTTGGACTAACCAAGAACAAGACACCCGAAAAGATTGAACGCGATCTGCAAGCGCTGCTGCCAAAATCCGAATGGATCAATTTCTCGCACCGCTTGATTCATCACGGTCGGCGTATCTGCGTTGCTCGCCGCCCGAAGTGTCAAGAATGCCCGCTGCTCTCGCTCTGTCAGCGAGTTGGCCTGCCACCCATGTCGTAGGGCCGGGCCATTTTCATTCGAGGACGCCGTCGTCCTTCATGTCCCCCAGTCCGACGAGCCGCATCAACTCTAATGCGTTGCTGCGGCGGACGACTCCGGGGCGCAGTTGATAATCGAACGTCATGCGGCCAGCCTCCAAGCGGTCCTCGAAATGGACGTTCAAGGCGACTGAACCCAATTGTGCGACGATGTCCGTCAGCGCCAAATCATGTGTGGTGACGAGGCCGACTGCACCGCGATCCAACAACCGTCTGATGATTCCTTCGGCTCCGACACGGCGGTCATGCGAGTTTGTGCCGGGGAGTATCTCGTCGATCAAAAACAACAGCGGGATCGTCCCACCCGTTCGCTCGACGATCCCTTTCAGCCGTGAAATCACGGCGTAAAACAGCGACGAGCCTTCCAACAACGAGTCGTGAACTCGAATCGACGTCGCCAGAATCACGGGGGACATCTTCAGGCGTTTGGCACGAACCGGAGCACCCGCCATCGCCAGCACGATGTTGCAGCCGATCGTGCGGAGCAGCGTGCTCTTGCCCGACATATTCGAGCCACTGACCATCACCAAACGAGGCTCGTGGCCGAAATGGATGTCATTGCGAATGCAGCGTTCTTCTGGAATCAACGGGTGTCCCAGCCCTGTCGCCTCGAAGTCCACATCGGCAGTTGTGACTTCCGCAAACGGATCGCCGGGATGCTCGAACGCATAGCCCGCCAGCGAATTGATCGCCTCGAATTGTCCCACCGCATCCAACCATTGTTCGATATGCGGCCCCACGCTGGCTCGCCAACGTTCGATGGCATTCGTCAGCCAGATCGGCAAGCACAGCAGAAACGCGATCGGCGCGAACAACTGATTGTGCAAAGCGCTGTCGAGCCACGCCGACAACCGCTGCAAGCGGCGAATCTGCCACGACGGCACATGCCGCTCACTTTCAAGCTGCGAACGCAACGCGGCCAGCAACGGTGTCTGATACTTTTCCGACTCCAGGACGCTCAACACTTGCGACAGGATCGCCAGGCCGGAGTTCGCTCGGTCAATCTCATGAGCAATTCGCAGCAAGGAATCTTTCAGCGCGAAGTGCAACAGCAATTCGATGATCGCAATCCCGATGAGCAGCGATAGACGCCACCCCAACACCAGCCAGCCAAACCCACACACGATTGCCGCTACGGTCAACACCCCGGAAGCCACCAACCAACTTCGCGACAACAACTGCGGTGGCTGTGCGGCCCAGGCGAGCAACTGCTTTTGATCAAGCGCGTCGTGAACCTCCGCCGGCAGGAGCGCCAGGTTTTCTCGCAGATCGACGCGAGTGCGCAATTCCGTGATCGCTCGCTGACGGAAGTCGATCACAGTGGGACTCGCCGCTTCGCGCAGCCAATCGGCTAACACATCCTCACCCAGCCGAGTGCGAGCTCGGCAAAGAAGTTGAAACAGCGACCCCTTGCCAAACAAATCCAGATCGCATTCATACGGATGATGTTCGTCAACGTACCGTTCGCCCATGTTTCCCGCGCTGAGCCAACGATGTTCCAGTCGTTCCAGATTCTGCTCGTGATAAACCATCCCACGCCGGCACCGATCCAATTGCCGAGAGACCGATTCATGCTTCACGACAGCGGCAAGGAACACCACCACCGGCAACAGACACCACCACCAATCGAATTCGGCCGAGTTGAATCCCCAGGCCAACAAGCCGACTTCCACGGCGAAGAGCCCGGCACGAGTCAGCGACAATTGCCGATCGACTTTCGCCAGCAGTTGCTCTCGTTGAGCGAACTCGATTTTACGCCGTTGATATTCCGCACGAGGAATGTCCAATGAAGTGTCGCTTTTTGTGGAGGACACTGTCGCAGGAAAAGAACCAGTCACCGACACGAGTGCAGCCAACTTTACAAATCCGATTGAACGAGAAAACGAAGGTTGAATCTCAACAAGCGGGACTCTTAACGGCGGCAGCGAACTCCAGCAACGGAAGTAGCCCTGGCAGTTCCAACAGTCGCGGTGATCAGGTCTTGGTACATGCCGTTGCGAACAGATCGCAATTGAGCGAGATTCTGTTGGCGCGATTGCTCATGGGAATCATTTGGCGAGCGGGGCGGCGTCAGCTCTTCGGTGGCTGCTGGCTCTGCGACGAAGAACGTGTCGGCCACGAACGATGGCCGAGCGAGCAACGCATCGAGTTCACGCAGACGATCGGCCTTGTCTCGCCACGTCGAGCGGAGTTCGGCGATGCGGACATTCTCCGAGGCCAAGTTGCCGTTGGACCATTCGGGAATGCTGTTGAGTGCAAGGTCCAGTTTGCCCTCGACCTGATCAATCATCGTGGCGAGTTGCGTCTGTGGACGCTTCAGTCGGATGAACCTCATTTCTGTGGCTGGGTCTCTCAGCTCAGTCGTCGTTGGTGCTCAAGCCGGTTTCCCAGAGCACGTCACAACCAGCGGACCGTAAACACGCCAGCGAAATTGCTTGGCTGTTTTTGTCTGCATGAAGGTTCTACCGAAAAAAGAAGGTCAGGCTTGCCGGCCTAAATCGAAGGCGACAAGTGATGTCGATCGCGCATTGGAGCCGCCGGGAAAGCCTGACTTGCTTCTCATCCGCGTCACAGAAATTAGCCGCGCGGCGCTGGTATGGAAGGACCAGTCAAGTATTTTGAGCGAGTGAATTTTCCGAATGGTATTTTAGCTTGAGTTCATGGTGTTGTGCGGCGGCCGCCGAGTCGTCGGCGAGAGAGAAACGACTGATGATCAGACTGATATTCGCGGGTCGGACCCGCAAGACCTGATCCGTCGCGGAAGAGCCGGAGTCTAGCACTGACTACTAGGCACATCTTTTGTTGGTTTGGTGGAGATCAAGTTGGTC
>JANNDA010000791.1:0-7173 GCA_031387195.1 Planctomyces sp.
GCCGTTGGCATCGATCGTGAATGTGTCATTCGCTGTTCCACCGGAGATCGTGTCGCTGAAACTGCCGCCGCCGCCATCAACCAAAAGTTCGATTGACTGAAAGGTTCTGTTGTCCCAGCCGGCAACACTGACTCCCGCTGCGGATACCACAAACGAGTCCGCCACGGCATCCGATCCTTGAACGCGGTCGATGCCCAAGCCGCCATTCAGAATCTCAAATCCTTGCAGCACGAGGCCATTCAGCGTGACTGTGCCCGGAGCTCCCAGTTGAAACACATCGTTCCCCGCAGACCCGGTCAGAATGTCTGACTGAGTTCCGCCTCCGCCGTCGAGAATTTCAAAGCCGTTGAAGGTCAGGCCGGTCCAACGGGCGACCGTGACTCCCGTCGGCGCGACCGTGATCGTCTCGGCGAGATTGTCGGAACCTTGCAGGAGGTCATTGCCCGTGCCACCGGAGATGACTTCAAAACTTTGCAACGTGACGCCGTTGAAACGCACGCTGCCGGGGACCGTCAGTGCGAACAGGTCATCGCTCGCGGTTCCGCTCAGCGAATCGAGCACGGTCCCTGATCCTCCCGACAGCGATTCAAAACCGACGAACATCAGTTTGCTCGAAGGTGTCGTGATCGTCCCATCGGCCGTGACGGAAAAGCTCTCGGCCAAGCTCGTCCCTTGAACGGTGTCCGCAGAACTGCCGCCAGCCACCGTCTCGATGCCCGTGATGGTGATCGGCAATGTCGCACTGTGCTGCCACAGCCCATTGATCCGCAGCACGTCGCCCCCCGCGCCCCCTTCGAGCGTGTTGCCGGTCGGTGCGTCAGCCAACACGTCGTTCCCGTCACCTCCCCAAAGATTGTCGTTGCCCGCGTTGCCGACCAGCAGGTCGTCCCCCGCGCCGCCGTCGAGAATGTCGAGACCGCTTGTGCCTCGGAGCGTGTCATCGCCATTGCCACCGATCAACGTCACCGAGCCCAGGAACAAGGCCGCATCAATCTCGTTGGCGGAGTCACCGCCGGTGAGCAACGCCTGTTCGATCCCGTTGAGTGAGTCTTCTATTTCCGGAGCAGACACCTCACCGAACGAGATCGACGAACTCGTCAACACAATGTTCGTGTCACGAGACTCAACGAGCCGATCCGCCGTACCCGTTCCGCCGATCAACACATCGAAGCCCGCTCCGCCGATCAACGTGTCGTTACCCGCTTGCCCATCGAGCGTGTCGTTGCCTCCCCCACCTTCCAGAAAGTCCGCGTTGATTCCACCGACGATCGAGTCATCGCCTCCACCACCGCGAACACGGCTCACATTGACCAGGCTGCTGATTCCCGTCGCCCACATCGCTCCCAGATTCACCGTGATACCGTCCACGAGGTGCGAGGCATCCAGCGCGTCTCGCGTTCCACCGCCGCCATCAAGGCGATTGATCGCCCCATTCGGGGACAGCACAAACGTGTCGTCGCCGGTTCCGCCTCGCAGAGTTTCAATCCGTTCAAATTCATAGCCCGCGACAAGGCCGCCATTGTCTTTCGTGATCGACCAAGTTGTCGCGGTCCCCGACACGCTCGGCCCGATGATCGTGTCGTTTCCGGAACCGCCCGCGAGAGTTTCAAAGCTTGCAAACGCAGCGGCCGTTCCACCAACACTCAGCCCAGTCGGACTGATCATGAATGTGACGTCGTTCCCGTCGGCGGCTTGCAAGCGATCATTGCCACCGCCTCCGGAGACGGATTCAAAGCCCAGCAAAATCATGCCGTATGCCGTGATCACTCCGTTCGACGTCACACCAAAATCGTCCTCAGCAGCAGTCCCCGTGACCGAGTCGCCTGCCCCGATTCCGGCCTGAATCGTCTCGAATCCCGCAAACGTCATGACGCTTCCCGGCATCGTCACGCCATCCGGCGAAACAACGAACTGCTCCGGTAGGGCTAGGCCCACGAGTATGTCTGCGGTTCCTCCACCAAAGATCGTTTCCACATCGGCAACATTCGTCAGCAAACTGCTCGACGACAAAGACCACATGCCAAAGACCCGCCACGAATCGTTCCCGACACCGCCATTGATCGTCATCGCCGAAGTCTTGGCCCCCTCGAATGAATCACGCCCGCTGCCTCCTTGAAACGTCTCGAAGGACGTCCAACTCAGACGCCGACCTGTCGCTGATTCGGTGTATTGACCCAGACCGACATCCCAGGCGGCGTCCGCAGCCATTCCCGTCAACGTGTCTGCGGCGATGCTCCCGCGAAACGATTCGATGTTGCAGAAGCCGTTCGATAGCGAAGGTTCCGAGCCAGCGAACCCGGTGACTGAACTGCCCGTGAGTGTCACGCTGCGTGCGGTGGCCGCCTGCGACCAATCCATGAGATCCGTCCCCGCACCACCATTCACGACACCGGCAAACGTCGTGTTCCGCGTCAGCACAAACGTGTCGCTGCCGTCTCCCCCTTTGAGCGATTCAAAGCCGGAGAATTGAATCGGCGTGCCGGGCTGGCCATTCGAGATCTGTCCCGCTGTTGAGCCTGTCAACGTCCACGTGTTGGTTCCGGTAAGGACTCGCAGCGAATCGACGACTGACGGATCACCGTTCTCTCCGCCATCCACTTGGCGAACGACCGACGCCTCCGCTGACGCCGTCACCACATCACTGAAACGAGAGCCAACGAACCGCTCAATCTCGGAACTCAGCGTCAGCAGATATCCCGCTCGCAACTCTTGCTGAGTAGTCTTGGTCAGATCGACAACCAATCCACCGCTCGCGTTCGAGTAATCGAGCGAGTCGTTTCCGCCGTTGGCTGCTTCTGTCACGACATCGGTGCCGGAAGCACTCAGCTTGTAGACGTCGTTTCCCGCGCCACCCGCTAACGTGACCGAGCCTGTAAATGCACTCGCATCCAAGACGTTGTCGCCGTTCCCGCCCGTCAGCTTGGCGAGTTCCACGTTCATCAGGTTGTCCGTGCCCAGCCCGCCGATCAGCGCCGCGTTCGTCAGCACGAAGTTGAAGTCACCGGACTCCGCGAGCAGATCGCTACCCTGTCCGCCATCCATCGAATCATTGCCCAGTCCACCGCCGATCGTGTCGTTGCCGAGTCCCCCAGTGATCACATCGTTTCCAGGACCACCGCTCAACGAGTTATCGAACTGATCACCGATCAGCCGATCGTTTCCAAATCCCCCGACCAAGTTTTCAAAGTGACCGATCTGTCCGCTAAACGCGATCCCTTTCGCCTGATAGCTCACCGTGCCATCGATCATCGAAGCGGACACATTCGCTGTCAGAGCTCCGAAATTGAGCCGGTCATTTCCCGTTCCGCCATCGAGCAGTCCCGGCCAAGTGGCATCCGCAGCGACATCGAAATTGTCGGCCCCAGCACTGCCGAGCATCGAGCCCAGGCCACGGAACCGAATTAGTCCGACCGATGCGCCTCGGACTTGTCCCGCCCCATTTCCCGTGAGCGTCCAATTCCAACTGGCGGTCGAGTTCAACAACTGCAGTTGGTCACTGCTCTGATATGAGCCGTTGACTTCCAACACGCTTCCGACCGGCACCGGTGAGCCTGCCGCAAAGTCGATCGCCAGTTGCACCGACGATCCCGGAGCGGCGTTGATGACGAGCGTGTCCAACGGCGAAAATGTTCGCTGAGTTCCGGCCAGCGGAGTTGTCGCGTTCGCACTCCCGAACAGCGCGATGGTATTGGTCCCCGTGCGTCGCAGGATGACGGACCCGTTTGCGGTGAGCTCGATGCGCTGCCCCGTCGTGATTTCGTAGTTGGACACTGTTTGTTGGTAGTTTCCCCAAGTGCTGAGAAACAACACGCGAGTCCCATCCGAAGAGGCATTTAACATCGGCTGCGTGATGTATTGATCGGCCCCTTGCGTGCGATGCTGCGCCAGCACGACGGCCCCCAATGGACCGGTCGGTTGCTCGATGTTGACCGCGACGATCGCCCCTTTATAGGCGGGCGACGAGGCTGAGAATGCCGCATCGCCACTGTAATAAGAGACGAACACGTATCCGGGATTCTGTGTATTCGTGGCCGAGACATGACTGAGCTGTTCGCGCGACGGGCCGATGTTCTCGAAGGCCGGATTCGTCAGCGCGGCGTACTTATTCTCTACGGGATCGAACCGCAACAACTGGCCGATCGTGTTCCCACCCGCGAGGTATTGAATGTTCGGACTGATCAAGCTGTCATTGGCCCACTTGCCCGGATGACCGACGAGGTACGTCTTGCCGCTCGCGCCCGTCGCGAACACGACATGATGCCACAGAAAGGGGAAGAAGCCGTTTTGCCGCACGTCTTCACGCCGCAACACGGGATAGTCTTCCTGCGGTGTCGGTGTCACGGGAATGACGTGTGGAGAAATCGTGTTGTTGTTCCAGTTCACATCCAGCAAACGATAACCCGCCCCCGTGTCATTGCCGTAAATCACGATGATGTTGCGACCGTCCGGCGAGAACAGGAAATCATCGACATTGTCCGGCAGGCTGCCACTGGGATACCCCAGCGTGCCGGTGGGCGCGGTCAATCGAAAGCTGATGACGACCGGATCAGGCCACGCGCCACCATTCGGGATCGCGGCGATATCCAGGTCAATGACATACGCATTGACGATCGAACGATCGAACGTGTTCGGCTGAGTCGTGCTGCGTGGGTTGCCCACCAGCACCGTGTAGTTGTGGCCGTTCTGCGGATTGAAATAGAGCCCGGACTTAGACGTGAAAATCAATCCGCCGAGCTTCACCGGATCAAACGACGTGAAGGCCAACGTCTGTGACGAATGCTGATAAAGCTGTTGCAAACCACTGCCGTCGTTCGCTTCACCGGCACTCAAATAGCGATACTTTTGCACTCCAGAGGATTGTCCATCCGGGCCGACTCCCGAAACGAATCCGTATTGGATCTCTGGCTCCGCAGGATTCTGGCTCCAGTACCAATTGCGGCTGGGAATATCCGCCGTGATCGGCGTCAGGCTGGTCGCCGGATCGGCCAATGAATCTCGATCGAGCAAATAATCGAACCGCAGTTGTCCCAGATCGTTCTGCCCGCCATTGATCGCGGGAAAGCTCCCTAGATGCACGAGATCGCTGCTGACGTTGTAGCCGGGGTTCGTCACATAAGCCGTGCGAACCAGACCGCCCCAAACATGCGGATCGGTTGCCTCTCCACCGATCGCGTTGCTCGTCAGCACTGGAGTTCCCGGATCACCGCCCAAGCGAGTCACCGTACCGTGCAACACATCCACCGACTCACTGTAGCCGGGACTGGCGACCCCATCCGTCGGTATCGCGAGACGAGCACTATCGGGTGCCGTATTCACTGCCCGATATCGAACGTCTCCCGGTTGCAGATCGGTCGCGACATCATCCGCCGCCAGATTCGGATCAGAATGTGTATCGCTCCACGACAGCAGTTCGTCAGACACGAAGAAGAAATCATTCCCGCTGCCGCCGGTGAGTGTGTTCGCCAGGTAATCGTCAAACACAGTTTGACTCACGATGCCACCGATCGAATCGGTCCACAACGCATTCGCTCGCAGTGGATTCTCCGTCGCCAACGGTTGCATCACCAACATTCTTCCGGCGAGATGACTCACTGCGGTCGAGTTCACGGCACGTTCGACAATGAGCACTTCGGTTTCAAGATCAGCGGTAGCGATTCGAGACACAACGCGCACGATTTCGTTGTCGATGCGCGCCAGCAGCTTTGTTCCCGACGGCAGGTTGCTGCCATAAATCACGGGATTGAACGCCTCCGCGATCGAGGTTGGCACGACGAACCGAGTGGAGGCCGTAGCGACGGCGATCGGCTTGCCTCCGGTGTTTCGATCCAACAACCCGTCGCGATTGTCGTCGATTCCCAGAACGGTGATCGACAGCGGTGCGACTGTTTGTCGCCGTACTTCAGGATTCACGGCCGCAGCGGTCCAGCGATCGCGCACATCCACCAAACCGGTGATCAATCCCGCGTCGAAATCAACCATCCCGCCGATCAGCACATCGTCGTCGTTGCCGCCATTGAGTTGATCGCTCCCGTAACCACCCACCAAAATATCCTGCCCAAGACCGCCATCAAGCCGATCGTCACCCAAGCTCCCGATCAGAATGTCGTGGCCATCACCACCCAGCAGTTCATCGTCACCCGCTTGCCCCATGACCGAGTCACGTCCTGCGCCGGCACTCAGGAAATCCTGGAAGGGACTGCCGATGATCCGGTCGTCACCGCCAGAACTCTGAACGATCACTCCGTAGAAACTGCCAATCGCCAAGTTCTGAAGGTCCGCATTCGACGACGGCAGCGGCCGAACATTGCCGCTGGCCGGTGTCTCCTGCAACGCGAAGGGACTCGTCACCGTGCTGAGGTCGATGACGTTGGCGTTGTCGTCTGCCGAGATCACGATCCGGCCAACCAGATTCGTAGGAAGATTGTTCAACGTTGCCAGCGTGTTGTGCTGCCGCACGACGACCTGCGAACCGTTGATCCAGACCCGCACAACATCCAGCGAACCACTGGCGGAGATCACCACCGAGGAACTGACCGCGACCGACGAGGCCGCAGGTTCGCTCAGATTGATCCACAACACCCCAGCCGTGTGAGCGTCCCCGGTGAATGTCACGGCACTCGGCAATGCTCGCGATTCCAACAACTCGACGGCCTGTTGCCATCGTTCGCGAGTCCGATCACGCGGGTGGTAACGACTCGACCGGTTGTGCCGCAGCACATTGGTAAGCCAGTCGAGCATTCGCATTCGGGCACCTCGCGCAGAATCTGCCGGTAGAGCATCTGCTGCAAGTGTGCGTGATCAAAAACGAATCGCAACAAGTCAAACCATCCTTCGTGATTGACAGACCAAAGTCGCGCCGGTCGTAGCGGCGTCGGAAAATCTCTTCAACTTTCACTGGCTGAGAAAACCGTCTCTGATACTTCGGGCAACATCGTCGAACCCTGCTCAAAAGTGTGCGCAGTCCGGCAAGATATTACGCGCTTGAACGGGGCGCACGACACACTTCGCACGAGCCGGGGTCAGGCACCGCAAAGTGCGTCGTGCGCCCGATTGAACGACATCCCAACCGCCGTTTACTTCCCGATGCAGTACGAAAATGTGTCAGGAACCGTTTAATGCTGGTTTACAGAAAAACGGTTCCTTCACCGAATGGCACTGCCGCTTGCGTGAGTT
>JANNDA010000402.1:0-2557 GCA_031387195.1 Planctomyces sp.
CGGCGATGTGATGGATCTCGGCAATGATTTCATTGAGCCGCAGTGCGATGTCTGCCGACTGGCGCTGCAACTCCGAGACATCAACACGGATACCGGCCACTTCCATCTCCGCCAGAATGCCGATCAGCGGTCGTTCGAGAGTCCAGTACAAATCCCACAAGCCCGCATCCCGCAGTTCTGCGGCCAGCACTTGCGAGATGCGCCACGCAAAGTCCGCCCGTTCTGTCGCCCATTCGGCCACGGCGTTTGTGGACCGATCGGCATTCGCACCGAAAACTTCGCTGATCGGCTTCAGCGTGTGCTGGCAATACTTGTCCGTCAGCGCCGTGAGATCATGACTGCGAGCTCCCGCTTCCAGCAGGTAACTCGCCACCATCGGATCGACACCGAGACCACGTACGTGAATTCCCGCCCGTTCCAACAGGATCAAATCAAACTTGAGGTCATGATTCCCCAGTTGAATGTCGGCCGATTCGAGGATCGGTCGTAAGAGTTCAAGGACGTTGATGGCGCGCGACGGAGCGTGAGCCTCCGCCAAGTAACCCGAAGCGTCAGCGAGGGCGGGCGCTTCGAGAGACTCCATTAACGGAGCGTTGGGAAGCGTCCGCCCTCGCTCACGCTTCGGGTTAGTGTCGCTTTCAGCGACTGGATTTCGATCCTCGGGCTCTTCATCAAACAGAGATCGCTGCCGCCCCGCAGACTGTTTCATACCAGCCCGAAGCGCCAGCGAGGGAACTTCGGCGGATTCACTCGCTGGCGCTTCGGGCTTGTCTGAATCCATGACGGATGCCGGTGACGTCGGCTCGGCGAGATCCTGCAACGGGACATACCAAGTGCGACCTTCTTCCCAGCAGAAGGCGAGGCCGAGCATCTCGGCTTGCGAAGCGCTGGCGGACGACGCGGCGACGTCGAGACAGAATTGCCGCTGCTCCCGCAGTCGATCCACAAACGCCATCAACTTCGCGTCGGTATCGACGAGTTCAATCTGACGCGGCGCATCCGGAAACAGCGTGGCGTTCGGTACGACTGGCGTTGAGTCGGCTGTTGGAACGAGCTTGTGCTCCGCCGGAAGCGCGCGAGCCTCGTCAATGAAACGCCGGAATCCGAACTCTTGAAACAACTGCGACAAGCGTGCGACATCGACTTTCCCGACACGCATCGCTTCCCAATCGGGTTCGATCGGCAGGTGCTGGTTGAGTGTCACCAACTGCCGACTCATTCGCGCGACGTCGGCATATTGCTTGAGGTTGGCTTTGAGTTTTTCACCCGCCACCTTGTCCGCATTCGCCAGGATTTCATCGAGCGTGCCGAATTGCTCCAACAACGCGGCCGCCTTCTTGGGACCGATCAGCGGCACGCCGGGAACGTTATCGACGCCATCTCCGACCAGCGATTGAAAGTCGATGACCTGCTCCGGGCGAATGCCCCAATCGGCTTTCAAGTCGGTCTCATCGAGCCACGTGTTCTTGCGAATGTTGAAGATTTTGACGCGCGGACTGAGCAGTTGGCGAGCGTCCTTGTCGTTAGTGACGATTCGAACGTCCCAACCTTGCTCAGCCGCCGCTCGAGCCAACGTGGCGATAATGTCGTCGGCTTCCCAACCCTGAAGCCCCAACGACGGGATGCCGAAACCTTCCATGATCTGAGTCACCAGCGAAATCTGCGGACGCAGATCGTCGGGCATCTCAGTCCGATTGGCTTTGTATGCGGGATAGATCGCGTGGCGAGTGCCGTCACCCGGCGAGTCCATCGCGCACAGCCAATGCGTCGGCTGCTGCGTCTTCAAGAGGTTGAAGAAATCTCGTGTCAAACCAAACACCGCATTGACCGGCAGCCCCTTGGGACTGGTCATCGACGGGATGGCATGAAACACCTGAAAGAGGAGCGAAAAGGTGTCGATGAGGAAGAGCGTGGGTGGGGAATTTGAAGACATTGGCATTTGATTGAGGAAGGATTTGTCGTTGGTTATTGATCGTTGGTCATTGGTCATTTCGGGGGGACTCTAACCGCAGCGGAGTGAGTCTGCATCGCGACGTGAATCCTTCCAAATGACAAATGACCAATGATCGATAACCAATGACCAATACTCTTTCTCCTCACAACCGCATCGCTCGGATTATCCAACCGCCCGACCGGTCGAATCGACTGCTACGATCGTCGCGCAAGCAGCGTCTTGACCCGGCTCATGGGCCGAGTAGAGTTCCAGCGTCAGTCTTTTCGCGGGCCAATCCGATATCCCAGAAACTTCTTTTCCCCTGTCCGAGGTGATTTATGGCCGCTCCAGCAAACAAACCGGTTGGTTATCAAGTTGCCGTCATCATTCTGTCCTTGTTAATTGTCGTCCTGGGCACCGTCGTCTACATGGACTTCAAGAACTACAAGCTGGTGAATACGCAACTGCTGAAATCAGATGCCGATCGCAAAAAGGTTGAAACTGATTTCAAGAAGCGTGAAGACGAATACCAGGACTTGCAGAAGAAGACCGGCAACCTCTACGCCGAATATGGTTTGGGAGAAGATGCCAACAACGGCAAGGTTGCCGGGGCCGCCGTGGCCG
>JANNDA010000408.1:0-2938 GCA_031387195.1 Planctomyces sp.
ATCCGAATTGTTGAGCCGCTTCGGTCACAGAGCGCCGGTCGTGTTGCACGCGGCGCAGCATCTCGTACTTCACCTGCACCAGATCGTGGGGATCGAAAAACTCGTGCCCCCGAAACAATTCGTCGACCACCAGTCCGGCGGACGAATTGAATGCCCCCGACTCTCGCAACGCTTGCCGCCTGACATCCGCTTGTGATCGGCTCATCGTGGTCTCCCGGCCCCCAGGGCGATCGCGTCAACACGATTGTGCCGCAACTGAGACTGGCGTCAAGACGATTATTCCCAAATACTCACACATTCCAGGCGGATAAATGCGAATAATGCCCCGATACCGGGAATAGACCAGGCTGGCAGCCCGGCATAATCCAATTGACAATTACGGCGTAATCTTGTTGACAGTCTGCCCCGCCATTCATGCTCTGTCTCCCTTGATCACGTCCAACAACTCCGCCAGCTCCAACAGGTCGCAGGCTCGAAACGGCGATCTCCCGGCGGAGACTTCCACAAAGGGATCGGGCGTCCGAAACGACGTCCACTGCCGAGGAATCGATCGCAGTCGTTCCGCATCGCCAAAAAAATAAACGCGGTCCTCGCCCCAATTCTGCCGAAACGTCACCAGCAGAAATTCTCGCCCATACAGCGGGTGAAACGGATGCGTGATCCGAAACGTTCTCGTCTCAAAGTTGCAATCAGGTGCAACCGACAGCGCGTGCAAATGGCAGGGTCGAAAGGTTCGTGCAATCAATAAAGTACGAGTGTTTGTTCAAGTTCATTTTGTTTGGCAAGCGGCACTTGGACCACGTCGTGTCGGAATGGGTCCAGTATTACAACACTCGACGCAGTCACATGGAGCGTGGTCACCTGCCGCCGATCCGCAAGCGGGCTCCAAAGGCGGTTCGCAAATTGTCGCGGAACAAAATCGACGTCCGCTCGTATGTCGGCGGACTCGTGCAGTCGTTTGAACGTAAGGCCGCTTAGATGATTCAGATCACCAGCCGAGAGAAGTCTCACAGGTGAGTCGAACTGCCGAGATTCCTCGTCCCAACGCATTGCATCTAGTTCACTCATCGCGGAGATTGACACGGCTGAGTTTTTGACCGCAGACCCACCGATCAGGATTTCGCTTTCAGGCTCTCCCTGCCTCATCCCACCACCTAGAATGACACCGCTTGGAAGCGTCACTGGAGGAACGGGATGGTGAATGGGAATGCAAAGGTTACTGATCACAACCCAATGGGTTGGCGGTTCGACAACACGTACTCGCGGCTGCCCGACGTTTTATTCACTCCAGCTAAGCCGGCCAAAGTAGGTGTGCCCCGTTTAGCAATTCTGAACCATCGACTGGCAGACGACCTCGGCCTCGACCTCAATACGATTTCACCTGAAGCCGCCGCATCCCTGTTCGCAGGCCAGGATCTGCCGAGCGGCTCCCGACCGATCGCGCAGGCGTATGCCGGGCATCAGTACGGCAACTTCACGATGCTCGGTGACGGCCGCGCCATCCTGCTGGGTGAACATCGTTCGCCGTCCGGTCAGCTCGTCGATATTCAGTTGAAGGGGGCGGGGCAAACCCAGTTCTCGCGTCGCGGCGATGGCCGTGCCGCTCTCGGGCCGATGCTCCGCGAGTACATCATCAGCGAGGCGATGTTCGCGCTCGGCATTCCGACCACGCGAAGTCTCGCCGTCGTCACCACGGGCGAACCGGTCCACCGAGAGGCTAGACGGCAAGGGGCTATCCTGACCCGCGTGGCCGCCAGTCACATTCGGGTCGGGACGTTCGAGTACTTGGCGATGAAGGAGGACGAATCGAACCTGCGGGTGCTGGCGGACTATGCGATCAACCGCCACTACCCGGAGCTGGCAGACTCACCGAGCCGATATTTGGAGTTCTTCCGCGCGGTCATGGACCGACAAGCCGCACTCGTCGCCCGGTGGCAGCTCGTCGGTTTCATCCACGGGGTGATGAATACTGACAACGCGGCGATTTCCGGGGAGACGATCGATTATGGCCCATGTGCGTTCATGAACGCCTACCGTCCGGACACGGTCTTCAGTTCGATCGACCACGCCGGCCGATACGCCTATGGCAACCAACCCGCCATCGCGCAGTGGAACCTGGCCCGTTTCGCCGAGACCCTATTACCGCTTCTTGCTGATCAACAGGAGAAGGCAGTCGCCATTGCGACAGAGGCGCTCGGCCAATTTCCGGCCCTGTTCGAGCGGCGCTGGCTGACTGGTATGCGGGCAAAGTTAGGGCTCCAGAACGCCGAGGCTGGCGACCTGGAGTTGGCTCAGTCGCTGCTGAACTGGATGCAGAAAAACCAGGCCGATTTTACCAACACGTTCCGCAATCTCTCGGCGGATGAGTCGCCGACAGGAGTCCGGTATGAAGATCCGGAGTTCCGGGAATGGCGTTCGCGTTGGCAACTTCGCCTCAACCGCGAGGACCGGCCGACCACCTTAGCCTACGCGGCGATGAGGAGTGTCAACCCGGTCGTCAGTCCCCGGAACCGGGCAGAAACGCGCCGAGCCAGCCAGACACGATCTGCGCGTGGCGCTGGATGCGATTCTCGCCGGCAAGGCTCCTCCGAACGCAACCACGCCGGCCGATACGCCTATGGCAACCAACCCGCCATCGCGCAGTGGAACCTGGCCCGTTTCGCTGAGACCCTGTTACCGCTTCTTGCTGATCAACAGGAGAAGGCAGTCGCCATTGCGACAGAGGCGCTCGGCCAATTTCCGGCCCTGTTCGAGCAGCACTGGCTGGCTGGTATGCGGGCAAAGTTAGGGCTCCAGAACGCCGAGGCTTGCGACCTGGAGTTGGCTCAGTCGCTGCTGACCTGGATGCAGAAAAACCAGGCCGATTTTACCAACACGTTCCGCAATCTCTCGGCGGATGAGTCGCCGACAGGAGTCCGGTATGAAGATCCGGAGTTCC
>JANNDA010000424.1:0-1712 GCA_031387195.1 Planctomyces sp.
TTCCCACGGTGTTGATGAGCAATCGCGAGCCAATGGCCCCGATTACTTTGCCCGTGAATCTCAGCCCAAGTGTGGAATCTCGTACGACAGCCGATGAGCTGGCTCCGCCGGATGCCAGTCCTGTTGGGTTTGTCGAGTTCCTGCCGCCACTGACTCCGGTCGAACGGCGTTTGGAACAGGCGCTCGACAAGACCGTGGAGATCTATTTCACAGACTCACCGTTGACCGAGGTGGTCACTTTCTTCGCGGACGAGTTGTCGGTGAATGTGGTTCTCGATACTGAGTCGCTCACGGAAGCTGGGATCGCGACGGACACTTCGGTCACGAGGCAGCTCGCCAACGTCACGGCTCGATTCGCGTTGAAATCACTGCTTGAGCCATTGTCGCTGACGGCGATCCTCGACAGCGAAGTGATCAAGGTGACCACGCGGGAGGAAGCAAAAGAGATCTTGATTACGCGGACGTATCCGGTTTCAGACTTGTGCCGTACCGCGAACGATTGGCAATCACTCATTCGAGCATTGGAGGAAGAAACTGCTGGACCGTGGATGGCAAGCGATGGCGACGGGGGCGTGATCACCGAGGTCGAACAGACCGGCAGTCTGATCGTGCGGCAGTCCTGGTCCGTGCAACAAGAAGTACTCAGCCTGATTCGCCGACAGCGTGAGGCTCAGCGCCGGATGATTCCGGCGAAAGCCTTGCGATCGAATTCGCGCGGGCAGTTTCCGGGGCAAGCTCGATAAGTGTAGACCGCTCTCGGCGAGAGCGGACGGCGAGCGCAGCTCGCGCGAGACGTTTGACGGAAGACTAACGACAAGATCACCGACCGGTGCTGCGCACCGCTTGGCCGCTCTCGGCGAGAGCGGACTACGCTTGGGCTCGATTAGCGATCTCTTGCCACAGGCAGGCACTCGCCAGCGTTCCTTTGTGGAAGTCGGCGATGCAGAAATGCTCATTCGGGCTGTGCAGGTTGTCGGTGTTTTGGCCCCAGCCAAGCAACAGCGTGTCGATGCCCAGCATCTGCTTGAGTGTCGCCACGACGGGGATCGAGCCCCCTTCGCGAATCAACACCGGAGCGGTGCCGAACGCTCGTTCGATCGCGGTTTTCGCGGCGGCCATGAATGGGCTGTTGGCATCGGCGACGAAGCCGGGGCAGCCGTGTTGTTCGATGAACTCAACTCGACAACCGGGGGAACAGTTTGCGGTCAAGAAATGGCCGAGCGACTTCGACAGCTTGTGAGCGTCTTGATTCGGGACCAGTCGGCAGGTGATCTTCGCTGAGGCCCACGACGGGATGATCGTCTTAGGTCCTTCCCCCTGATAACCGGCGGTCATGCCGTTCACATCACAGGTCGGTCGAGCCCAGCGCCGCTCGGTCGAGGTGAATCCCGATTCGCCCCAGCCTGCCTCAACACCGACACTCGCAAAGAAATCTTTCTCATTGAACGGCAACGCCGCAAAGCCGGCTCGTTCGGTTTCGGTCAGCGGCTGGACGTCGTCATAGAAACCAGGGATTTGCACGCGGCCATTCGCGTCATGCAGCGAGCCAATCAGCCGAGCGAGAGCGTTTGCCGGGTTCGTAATCGAACCTCCGAAGATGCCGCTGTGCAGATCTTGCTTCGGCCCATGAACACGAACCTCGCACGCCAGAATACCTCGCAAGCCGTAAGTGACTGCGGGAATGCCCGGAGCATATTGGCTCGTGTCGCTGA
>JANNDA010000799.1:0-3935 GCA_031387195.1 Planctomyces sp.
GGTTGGACTATTGGGCCGTCGTGGATTACTGGGGCGAGGCTCCCGGCATGAGCATCGCCTTGAACCGTTATCTCGCCACCAAAGACAAACGTGGAATCCGCTATTGTCTGGTCCAGGAAGGTCATCGACTGGACAAGATCGGCAGCGCGGGTTGGAAGCGGCTGGTCGAACACTTTCAGCGGCCCGATTACCAGACCGTGCTCGATGGGCGGCCGCTGTTGTTTGTGTTTGGGCAACCCATGCAGCTCGGCAGGCCCGAGTGGGATGACTTGCGGCGTCAAACGGTCGCCGCCGGGTTGAAGTCGCCGTATCTCGTGCTCATGGGCTACCGTCCCGAGCAGGATGCGAAGGACATGACCGCGATCGGATTCGACGCCGTGTCCGCCTACGCTCGCGGCGGCAGCTACAGCATGACTCAGCCGACTTATGCCGAGCAGTGCGTCCTCATCCGCCGTGAGCGTTGGGAGCAGTGGCAGGCCCTGTGCGTTCCCAGCATCACCTTTGCCAGTGCGGGCTGGGACACTCGCCCGCGCAACGAACGCCCGCCGCCGTGGCTGAAGAATGAAATCAAGGCCGAGCCCGATCCCACTCCGCCGACACAGCAAAAACCACTCATCGACGCCGTCACGGCCACGCCCGACGAACTCGCCGCTCATGTCTGTGAGGCCGTCAAATGGGCGGCAACTCATCGCGATCTGAATCCCGCCAATGCCGTCATCATCTATGCCTGGAACGAGCACGACGAAGGGGGCTGGCTCCAGCCCACGCGCGGTGCCGACGAGAAGGCCGACGACTCCCGTATCCACGCTTTGGGCAAGGCACTCCGTGCGCTCCAGACTCCTCTCCGAAACGCAAAACCATGAAAACAACCACACTCCTTCTCGCCACGTTGTCCCTCCTGCCTTTGGCCGGCGATGCCTTCGCGGCCGACACGATCGGTCAGATAGTCGTGGTTCGCTCCGCGAACCAACGTCGGATCGCGGAGCGATCCACGACTATCACCGCACAGCAGCAGCCGAACATCGTCTTCCTCTTGGCCGACGATCTCGGCGGCGGCGACCTGCATTGCTACGGGCATCCGTATTCGCGCACGCCGCACATTGATTCCATCGCGCGCGACGGCACGCGCTTCGCGCAGTTCTATACCACAGGTTCCACTTGCTGCCCGACGCGCACGGGGCTGATGACCTCGAAGTTACCGGCGACGTATCCGACCTACCCCGCGAACGGCGGCTTCGCGAACCGCGTCACGATCACCGAGCTGCTGAAGAAGCAGGGCTACGCCACGGGGCACTTCGGCAAATGGCACATCGGGCCGGAACAGAAACCCGGCACCTACGGCATCGACTCGATCGGCGCGGCCGAGGACGAAGGCGGAAAGAAAAAGAAGCGCGGCGATGATCGAGGACGCGACGCGCCCATTTACGCCGCCGCCATCAAGTTCATCGAGCAGCACAAGAGCGGCCCGTTTTATGTCAACGTGTGGGGCCACATCTCGCACAATCCCGTGAACCCCAACGACACGCTGGTGAAACGCTGGAGCGCGCTGAAAGTGAAAGACAGCGATTTCCCCGCGCAGATGCACGCCAAGTTCAACGACGTGCGCCAAGCCGGAGGCGACGTGGACGAAGGGATGCGCCGCTATCTGGCCGACATCGAATCGCTCGACGACAGCGTGGGCCGGCTGCTCAAGCGCCTCGATGAACTCGGCCTGCGCGAGAACACCATCGTCGTCTTCAGCACCGACCAGGGCGCGGACATGACCAAGGCGGCGCTCGGCGACCTGCGCTTCAATCAAATGGGTTTCAACGGCCCGCACCGTGGCGGCAAGCACACGCATTGGGAGGGGGGCGTTCGCGTGCCGTGGATCGTGCGCTGGCCCGGTCACGTTCCCGCTGGCCGCACCGACGAGCAATCCGTCCTCAGCGGCGTGGACTGGCTGCCGACGCTCTGCTCCATCGCCGGCGTGAAGATCAACGCCAACGACTTCGATGGCGAAGGCACATCCGCCGCGTGGCTCGGCAAAGGCCCGCATGTGCGAACGAAACCGCTCCTCTGGAAAAGCAGCTCACCCGGCAGCGAGTCCTTCATCCGCGAAGGCCAATGGAAACTGCGTCACCCGACGCGCAAGAAAGATGGCGAACTCGAACTCTACGACATCACCGCCGATCCCGCCGAGTCGAAGAACCTCGCCGCGCAGCATCCCGACATCGTGAAGAAGCTCTCTGCGAAAGTGGAAGCCTGGGTCGCCACGCTGCCGAAGGAATACCTCAAGACCAAAGACAAGGACGATTGAGTTGGACACCTTACCCAACATTCGCTGCCTCTCTTCATTCGCTGTCAAAATGATCGACAGCGAATGAAGAGAGACCGTGAATAAAACAAGAATTGAAGTCACTCATGAAAACAAGCGTTCCGATTTTCGTATTCGTCGTGTTCTTCATCCTGCTCACAGGTCTGTTGTTGGCTGTGCAGTCCGTGGCACGCGCCGATGACGAGTTGGTTGTGTATCCGCCAGTGCCGGGGCTCGCGGCTTCGGAGCATTACACAGTGCGGGTGCGCTCGGCCGGCGATGGCAGCGAGTGGCAGAATGCCTTCGCTTGGGAGACCGCCTGCAAGACCATCGACAAGAAGTCGGACGCCTACTTCGACACACTGGCGGGCTGGACTCATACCTATGTGAATTTTGAGACCGCCGGTGCTGTCGAGATCGAAATTGCTCGCGTCAACGGTCAGCCGATTCATGCCGCAGCGGTGCATCCGCAACGCAAAGCGTCCGCGTGCTCCGTCAAGGAGGGTAAGGCTTTTGTGAGGCTCGATCAGCCCTGTCTCTTGGCCGTTGATATTGATGGCCAGATGGATTCGCAGGACACGGGCAAGGGCTACAAAGGACCGCCGCTTCACACGATCTCCCTCTTTGCCAACCCGCTGTTAGCCAGCAAACCCAAGCCAAATGATCCCGGCGTGTTGACCGTGAACCCCGGCGAGACTCCGCCGTCCGACGGGCCTTGGACCACGCTCTATTTCCTGCCGGGAGTTCACGATGTTGGGCTGGCTTTTCCGCTGCACGCGAACCGGCAGTATTACATCCCCGGAGACGCGCTGGTGTACGGCACGCTCTCCAATCAGAAATGGGGCGACGGCCATCACATCCGCATCTTCGGACTGGGCACCTTGTCGGGATCGCGGCTGAAGCATCCCCAGTACGTTGAGCCGGCAATCTCCGAGAAGGAACACGGGCGCTACCGTCCGATTGAGTTGATCGGCACCACCGACACCCGCGTGGAAGGCATCACCATCGCGGACTCGGCGACTCACTCGCTCATGCTGGTGAGCCCCTACAAAGCGGGTCATCCCAACGAGGTCCTGTGGACAAAAATATTCACCTGGCGCGCGAATGGCGACGGGATCAATCCCTTCGGGAACACGCTGATCGAGGACTGCTTCCTCCGCACTCAGGATGATTCGCTGTATGTGAACGGCTTGGGCATCCGCCGCACCGTGCTATGGAACGACGCCAACGGATCGTCCTTTGTCTTGAGCAGCCTCCCGCTGCTTGCTGACCGCCAGTTAGTGGTGGAGGACTGTGATGTGATCTATACGCGAGCCAAATGGCACCACTGGAGTGGCGGTCGAGTCTTCAACATGCGCGGCGAAGGTGGAGGCGCAGCCGGTGCCGGGGTGATCTTCCGCAACATCAACATCGAGGATCCCCGACCGACGCTGCAGCAGTTCTTCATCTGCATGACCATGCCGACGCCCTATTCGAAGGATGGTGACAAACGCGCCGCCGGAGACTTGTCGGGCATCCTCTTCCAGAACATCTCCATCGCCGCGCCGAGTGTTCTGGGTGAACCACAAATCCTCTGGGGCCAGGCCGACGCGCGCATTCGCAACCTCACCTTCGAGAACCTCACGCTCGCCGGGAAGCCCGT
>JANNDA010000466.1:0-7828 GCA_031387195.1 Planctomyces sp.
CAAAGCGGGAACCGCGCGACTTTTCGTGGGTGGTAAGGTCCTGATGACCAAGGAGATCCCGGGGAACTACAAGCCGGCAACCGATACGATTTGCCTCGCTCGATGCCCCGGCGGTTTTGGATTGAGCGGGAAGCTCTTCGAAGTGCGTCTTTCGAAATCGAGCCGCTACGACAAAGACTTCACGCCCGACGTCCGCTTCGCGTCCGACAAAGACACGCTCGCCCTGTACCACTTCGATGAAGGGACGGGCAGCGAGTTGAAGGACTCCTCCGGCAACAACCATCACGGCAAGATCGTCGGTGCGAAGTGGGTGCCAGCAATTCGGACATCGGAAATCTCACCTTTCAAATCTCAGATTTCAGATCCGGCATCGCCCTACGACCTCTGGACCTCGTCCGATTACGAATGGACCAAGCCAGAAAACTTGGGGCCGGGCGTCAACGCCAAGAGCTACGAACACGGTTTGACGATCTCAGCCGATGGGCTGAGCCTGGTACTGGCATCCCGGCGCAGCGGGGGGCAGGATTTATTCGAGTGTCGCCGCAAGAGCATGGACGAGCCGTTTGGTTCGGCAGTGCCGATCAATGAACTCAACACGCCGGAATGGGAGGGTGGCCCATTTGTCAGTGCGGACGGTCTCAAGTTGCTGTACCACACGCAGCATGGTCCGAACGATCAAGGAAGCAGCGACCTCTACCAAGCCCGCCGCCGCGACCGCAACTCGCCGTGGGAGACGCCAGTCAATCTCGGCGTGTCCGTGAACACCGCCTCTTCGGAAGAATGGCCTTGTCTCTCGTCCGACGGATTGACGCTGTTGTTCAGCTCCGTGCGACCTGGTGGAAAAGGTGAATACGACGTGTGGCGCAGCCGTCGCAAGTCGGTGGATGTGCCGTTCGAGATTCCTGAGAACCTTGGTAGTGGCGTCAATAGCGGGCTCAGCGAAGTGGCCCCCAAGTTTGCTGCCGACAATCAAACGATCCTCTTCGTTCGAGGTGGGTCTCAGGTTCAACTCGCGCCATTTGTGGCCGTCTTGGACACTGACGGCAAACTGACCGCTCGCCCACTCAACCTGCCGATGACCGGCCATGTGCAGTCACCGACAATGTCGCCCGACGGCCGCACGCTGTATTTCACCGCTGCGGACTTTCCCGGCGGACTGGGCGGCTACGACGGCTGGCAAATCCGCCGCGTGCTGACGCCGGCCGCAATTGCTCGTGCGGCAGCGGCGAACAAATTCACCAACAGCCTTGGCATGGAGTTCGTCCGCGTCCCCAAGGGCAAGTCGTGGCTCGGCGGAGGGAGCGGCAAGCCGGGGACTCAGGAAGTCACGATCCCCGATGACTTCTACCTCGGCAAGTACGAGGTCACGCAGGAGGAATGGGAGAAGGTCATGGGGAAGAACCCCAGCGGCTTCGCGCGAACTGGCACCAACAAGGAAACTGTGAAGGACATTTCCGACGCGGACCTGAAACGGTTTCCGATCGAAATGATTTCGTGGGAGGACACCCAGAGCTTCGTCAAACGGATCAACGAGTCGTCCAAAGAAACGGGCTGGGTGTATCGCCTACCGACCGAAACGGAATGGGAATATGCCTGCCGGGGCGGGCCGATGGCGGACCAATCCGAGAGCGCATTCGAGTTCTACTTGGAGAAGGCGACGAATCAATTACTTCCGACGCAGGCGAACTTCAAGAAGCATCTGAATCGGACAACCCAAATGGGAGCCTATGCACCGAACCGGTTGGGATTGTGCGATATGCACGGCAACGTGTGGGAAACGTGTGCTGATCTGCAGACTTCCGAAGCCGGGGTTGCCCAGCGGGTGTCTCGCGGTGGTTGTTGGAACCTCGACCCCAGGCACGAGCAGGCAGCAAGCAGACTCGCTGGGCGGCCTTCGGACCGCTACGACTCTCTCGGCCTGCGCCTGGCACGAGTTCCCGTTGTCAGCCAAGCCAAGTTCACCAACAGCCTGGGTATGGAGTTCGTCCGCGTCCCCAAGGGCAAGTCGTGGCTGGGCGGAGGGGGCGGCAAGCCGGGGACTCAGGAAGCCACGATCCCCGATGACTTCTATCTCGGCAAGTACGAGGTCACGCAGGACGAGTGGCAGAAGGTCATGGGAACAAACCCCAGTTCCTTCTCGCGTCGCGGCTCCAACAAAGATCGCGTGAAGGACATTTCCGATGCGGACCTCAAGCAGTTTCCGGTCACGGGAATGTCATGGAACGATTGCCAAGACTTTGTCGCTCGGCTGAACGCGACGACGAAGGAGAACGGCTGGGTTTATCGGCTGCCCAAAGAAGTCGAGTGGGAGTATGCCTGTCGAGGCGGCCCGCTGGCCGATCCGTCCGAGAGCGCGTTCGATTTCTATCTCGCGACTCCCGCGAATGAATTGCTTCCGGGACAAGCGAGCCTCAATCGTGGAACTGATCCGGGCTACCCGAACAAGGTCGGATCTCATCCGCCCAATCGGCTGGGTCTGCATGACATGCACGGCAACGTGTTCGAGTGGTGCGACGACGAAGTGCCGCTCGATCCGAAAGCTCCCGAAAAGGGATTGGGCCGCATGACCCGCGGCGGAGGCTGGATCAACGACCGCCGCTACCACGGTCAGGCGACGCAACGCTACGCACGCCCCGCCTCAACACGAGACGAGAATCACGGCCTGCGACTGGCCCGCGTGCCCGTCGCTGCCAAGTCATCGCCGTTCGTGTCGCTGTTCAACGGCAATGACCTGACCGGCTGGCGATTGGGCAGTCCCAAGGATGATGGCAAGGCGGAGTTCGTTGTCGAAGAGGGCCAACCGATTCTGCGACTGACACCCAAGGTGTCGCGGGCGACTCGCGAGTTGGGAAACTACCACCTGCGCTTCGAGTACAAGGCGGAGAAAGGAGCCGGCGGAGGCGTTCATCAAGCGGTCAGCGGCGGCAACCTCTCGATCAGACCGTCGCTGCTATTGGGGGCGCTCGTGCAAATCAATGGTCTGCAATACTCCTGTCAGGAGGCGGAGCTTCGCAACGGCCGCTTGGTGGCGATCGGTCCGCGTCTGGCCAATCGCGAAAGCGTGGACTTCAAAAACATCACGCTCAACTCCGGCTCACCGTGGCAGCGGTTCGAGATCATCCGGCTCGACGATTCGTGCCTGTACCTCGTCAACGGCAAACTGGCCTGTGCTCTGACCGGGATTCGAGACACTCGCGACGGTCAAGAAAAACCGCTGGGGCCGCACTCCATCATTTTCTGGACCGACAACTATCCCGCCCAGTTCCGCAACATCGAGATTCACGAGATCAACGCGCTGCCGGCGGAGATTCTGGAACAAGCTGCGTGGCAGCCGCTGTTCAACGGCCGCGATTTGGACGGCTGGGAAATACAGGGCGGAAAGATCGCGGACTGGATGGTCGAGAGCGGCTCACTCGTGCGACTCGGCGGTCATAACAGCGAATGGCTGCGCACCAAGCGGTCGTTTCGCGACTTTACGATGCGGCTGGAATCGAAGGCTGGCTCTGCAAACTCTGGCATTGGCCTGAGGCAAAGCAACATCCAAGTGGATCTGAACACTCCGGAGACGACCGGCACGCTTGTCGTCACCACCGACGACAAGCCGTTCTTCTTGTCCCCGACGGTAAAAAATGTTCTCAAGCCCGATGCCTGGAATCAGTGGGAGGTCACCTGCCGAGGCAAACAGATCACGGTCTTGCTCAACGGCCAAAAAGTGAACGATGCCGCGCGCGAACCACGACTCTCGATCTTCGGAGACTCCGGCCCTGTGTTCCTCGAAGCTGGTGTCGGACGCTATGAGTTCCGCAACATCGAGATTCGCGAGATCAACTCGCTGCCGCCGGCGATTTTGGAATAAGCCGCGTGGCAACCGCTGTGCAATTGCAACGACCTGACCAACTGGAAGGGGAGCCGACAAAGATTTCGATCTGCTGATCGTCCCCGGCGGCAGCCTTGGCATCGGCGAGTCGCCCTACGCCGCACGTCGCCGACAGGATTTCTTCGTCCGCCACTTGTGGGGAGCCGAACCGCGCCGCTAGATCATGTGGATCATGCTTTGGCTCGCTGCCATCGCTGGTGTTTCAGGTACGGTCACTTCATCGAGACAGCGATGGGCCGCGCGAGTTGAAGAAACCATCAATCAAAAATAGCGCTCCGCGATTCCTGTTGAAAGCCGTGTGATGTGAGCGGCAAGGCGCTAGCCGCCGGTGATGACCGGCAGACCGGCGGCTAGCGCCTTGCCGCTCACGGGTGTTGTGCAACAGGAATGGCGGAGAGCCAAAACAGGGAGCGTGCCATGAGATTGATCCTGCTGCTGGTTGGCTGTTTCGTTGGCCTTCAGCAGTCCTGCGCGACGGCGGCTGATCTCGTGATCACGGATGGCTCGAAGTGTGACTATCAGATCGTGCTGCCGGATTCAGCTCCGAGTCCTTCGGTCGAACTGAGTTTGCAACAGACGGCGAGGTTGATGCAGGTCGCGTTTCAGGCGAATGGGTTTGAAGTCCTGGTGGTTGTCGAAGCCAAACGCGATACCGCGAAGCCAGCGATCTTTTTGGGAGATACGGCCTTCGCTCGAACTCAAAAGATTGATGTCTCGAAGTTCAAAGGTTGGGGCTACGTTCATCAGGTTGTGGGGCGAGATGTCGTCATTGCCGGCCGAGACATGCCGGCTCCGGCGAAGCCGGTTCAGGAACGTCGCCCAACCTGGGATCGGATCGGGACGGCGAAGGGGGTCGTCGATTTCTTGCGGCAGTTTGTGGGGACTCGGTTCTTGTATCCGGACCTAGGGCCGTATCAGCCGATCGGAGCGGCGGCGAAGATCGACATCCTCGCGTCACCGGCGATCGAGTTTTTGAAGACGCCGAAGATTGTCGTGCCGGATGATCTCAACGTCGCGAAGACGCCGCAGTTGGAGTTCAACACGGCGCATCCGCCGCGCGGCAGTTTCTATGACATCGCCAACAACCGCTTCCCGCTTGTCGACACGATCTTCGGCGGGCACACCTACGAACGAGCGGTCCCGCGCGAGACTTATGCCGACTCGCATCCTGAATACTTCGCGCTCATTGGCGGAGAACGAACGGCGAAGGGGACCGGCAACGCTCAGTACTGCATCTCGAATCCCACCGTGCAGGAGCTGTTCTATCAGGATCTCATCAATTCGATTGATCGCGGCTTCGATGGCGTCGATCTCGGTCAGCCCGACGGCTTCCGCGCGTGTCAGTGCGAGAACTGCGCGAAGCTGTTTGAGACCGGCAACGATTGGGGCGAGAAGCTCTGGATTCTGCACCGCAAGCTGGCCGAGCGGGTCGAGAAAGCTCGACCGGGCAGGCAAGTCACGATGATGTCCTACATCCAGACCGAGCTGCCGCCGAAGACCTTCAAAGTGTTTCCGCCGAACACGCGCATCCTGCTGACGGGGACGAATGAAGAAGACATCGCTCCGTGGCGCGGACATGAAGTCCCGGCGGGGTATTCGTCGTACATCTACAACTGGTGCCCGAATCTCGGCACGCGCTACACGCCGATGCGGACGCCGTTGTTCGTGGAGTCGCAGGCGAAGCGGCTGTCACGCAACAAGTTTCAGTCGATCTATCGCGATGGCTCCGGCGAGCTGTTCGGTCTCGAAGGTCCGACCTATTACACGATGGGCCGGATGTTCGATGACCTGGACAACCTGCAAGCCAAGCAGCTCGTGCATGAGTTCTGCGGCGCGGCGTTTGGCAAGTCGGCTCCTGCGATGATCGGGTTCTATGATCAGCTTTATCACGGCATCGAGCTGTATTCCGAGTACCTCGGCACTCGCTCGCCCGCGTGGGTCTACGTCAACATCTACGGCCAGCGCCGCAAGCACCTCACCGATCCGTTTCAGTTCCTCGGCTTCCTCTACACACCGAACCTGCTGACGTCGCTGGAGACGCAGTTGGCTCAGGCCGAGAAGACCGCAGAGACAGACAAGGACGCCGAGAAAGTGTGGCTCCGCCTATCGCAGGTGCGGCGCGAGTTCGATTACCTCAAAGCGTTGGCCAAGGTCGTGCATCTGCATCACGCCTTTCAGATTCAGCCAGACCTCGCGTCGCGCGACCGATTGTTGGATGCGATCGACGCCCGCAATGCTTTTGTGGACTCGCTCTTCGACGCCAAGGGAGCGAATCCGAAGCCGACGAACGGTTGGTCGTTCGTGATGTTCCCGCCGCTCGGCCACGACGCGAAGCATCTAAAGCTGGCTCATGACGGCTATCAGGAACCGTTCGCGAACTCGCCGATGAACTGGGACACGAAGGCGATGCGTAACGCACCGCTACCCGGCGCGAAACGATTGAGCGTCAGTCTGCTGACGCGGCCGATCACGGTGGACTCGCCACAATGGGAACGCGCCGCCGTGGAGCACGTTTCCAACGTGCTCCTAGATTCGCGGAAGGACGGGCACGTTGGAAACGTGCCCCACGGCGCGACCACGGTGCGAGCGATGGCGGATGCCGGTCATCTCTATATTCGAGTGGACGCCCCGTTGCCGCAGGACAACTCGCGGCAAGACACGATCGACGTGTATCTCGCGCCGACTCGTGGGATAGGCTTCCAGCCTGTCGCCTCGGGTTCCAAAGATGCTCCTGGTTCCAAAAGTGACAGGCTGGAAGCCTATCCCACGGATTACGACATCACCTACCGCTTCACCGTCGGCCCGAAAGCCGACTCGAAGCAAGAGGCCGCGAACGGCTTCAACAACGATCCGCTCGATCCACGCTACGGTCGCTTCGATCCCGACTGGAACGGCGAATGGAAGTACGAATCGAGAGTCGATGCCGACAAACAACGCTGGGTCGCGTTTCTCTCAATCCCGTTCAAGACGCTGGGCGTTGCAACTCCCGCGGACGGCTCGTTCTGGCGCGGCAACATCGGGCACACTCGCGTCGACGCCGGTGATCGAGTCGAACGCTCGCTCTGGTCCGCAAGCAGCAGCACGAAAGTGCTTGACGATCGCAACGACTTCGGTGAACTCGTGTTTGAACCTGCGAAATTCGGAGAGGCCAAGTCCGATCCCGATGCAACACTGAGCCGCATGCGAGCACTCCATCAGGATCGCAAGTGGAAGGAATTGATCGAGCAGTTCGGGGCCGACGACTTTTTCGCATGGCCAGCGGACATGCAGGACAAAGCCAGCGAAGCGTTTCATCTGCGCGGGCAGATTTACTCGTTCCTGAAGAACGGGCCGAAAGCGGAAGCCGATCTGAAAGCGGCTCTCAAACTGGCTCCGAAGAACCAAGCGATCTGGCTCACGCTGGCCGACAACTACACCAACAACCTGAAAGACGATGAACAAGCTCTGGTCGCCTATCGGCAAGCGTTCGCAATCAGCGGGAAGGGAAACGGCTGGCAGCCGCTGACCGCCACCATCGCGATCGCTCGGTTGCTGACCGATCAGGTGAAGACCGACGAGGCTCTCGCGGTGCTCAAGCAATACGGTGACATGGAAGGAATGGCCCCGGTGTGGAAAATCAAAATGCTGCGAGCCTACGGCCACGTCTACGCAGCGCAGGGCAACGAGAAGGAATCGCTCGCCAAGTTTCGTGAAGCGCTGGGGTTGGAAGCAGGGCGTTGAAAGATAAAGCAGGCTGACAGAAAAATGGGGACAGAAAAAATGAGACCAAAGATTCTCATCGGGGATCGAAGTGATTGGAGCCTGCGAAATGTCTGGCATACATGCCTTCTTTTTTCTGTCCCCATTTTTCTGTCAGCCCTCCTCGCAACCTCGACTGCCGACGATCCGAATGCGGGCATTGTCCTGGCTCAGAAGGGCCACTCGGATTATGTGATTTTTCATGCGGCGCAG
>JANNDA010000584.1:0-4208 GCA_031387195.1 Planctomyces sp.
CGGCGATGACGAGGTCTGCCAGTTCCGGACGATCGAGCAATTCTCGCATCGACTGACGCAGGCGTTCTTTCGAGATGCGACCATTTCCGTAAGTCCACATGAAGCGGAGCGCCTGCATCGCCGCATACGTTTCACTGAAGGGAGCTTTTTTGTCTTTCAGTTTTCCCTTGTCGATGAAGTCCATTCCCTTGTCGCCCGTGAGCAGCAAATAGCCGGAGATCAAACCGTCGATCCCCAGGCGAAAATCCTGAACCCTCTCGTCAATCTTTTCGGCCATCAGCTTGGCGTCGTCATCGTTGCCGCAGAGTCCCAGCAACAAGCCGTACAAACCCAGTCGCGTCGGTGCGGTCTCCTTGTTGCTGACCCATTTGCGGATCTTCTCGCGATCCATCTTGTCCTTGATCTTGACGATCTCTTCATACGGGGCGTTCGCGAATTCACCGTACGCATCGTTCGAGACAAGTTGGTCGGAGAACTCCAGGAACTTCAAGAAGTATTCCAAGCGTTTGCCAGGCATCGACTCCGGTGACGGGGACTGCACAATGTATTGATAAGTGGTCTCCGTCACTTCCAGCGGACTGCTCCAGTCGATCTCTTTATCCTTCGTGCCGAAGAGCATGAAGAGATCTCCCTTTTTGCCCGCTCGGAAACGCGGGACGGTGATCTTGTCGTCCTTCTTGAGCTTATCCTTCGGCCCGCGAGCGATCTCGATGATCGAGTAAGTCGTACTCCCCGCTGATTTCTCTTCCGGAGCTTTTCCCTCAACCCATTGCGCCAGCACCGCCGCATCCGCCGTAGTCAATTGCTCGCTGAGCGTCAGCGAGGGTGCCGAGCAAAACGGACAGCAAAGAGCGGCCTGCGGAGCGAGGAGGGCCAAGGCGGCAAGTATGACGAGCAAACGGATTTTCATGGCGGGTTCCTTTTCGTAGTGCAAGCTTCCAGCTTGCAACTTCAGCAGTTTCATTTTCACTCAAGCAGCCACACCACATGGCAATGCGGACTGAAAATCGTTGCAAGCTGGAAGCTTGCACTACGGAAAACAGAATTACTTTTCAATCACAACCGCATCTTCCAATTCGTACATCGCGGTGAATTTTTCGATCTCGGATTTGATGCGAAAGATGCCCACGACATCGAACGGGCGGTTTTGAATGTAATTGGTCGTGACTCCTTTTCGCAGGAACGTATCGACCAAATCATATTCCTTGGGAGTGCGACCGAAGCAGCAGATCTGATTGTCTCGCGCCAGCACGAACCCTCGGATACCGGTGTCCTGAAACGGCGGATACATGAAGCCGCGGACTCGAATCCGTTTGCCATCGAGTGCTTTCAACCATTTCGGCAATTTCTCCACCGCATCGGCCGGGACCGGATCGAGGTTCATCACCTTCAGCAGATCGAAGTCATCAAAGCTGATGCGAATCGCGCTCTCCGGCCCTTCGACCGCGAACGTGCGAGTCGCTTCGGGGTCGATCGCCGCAGGTTGAGCATCTGTTGCGGGTTTTTCGGTCGGAGTTGATTCGGTTGATTTCGAATCCGCTTCGTTCGGCTTCAACTCGTTGGAGGCCGGAACAACATCCGCGTCGAGAGCCTTCTTCGCCCCTGACGATTCAGGCTCAACCGATGCGGCTTCGTTGCCGAGCGTGATGGTCGATGTTGGTGGAATCGAATCCCGACCTTCCGAGTGTCCGCAGCCGACCATCGACAACGTGACACCAGTAATCACCGCGAGCATCCCCGCAAACCGCGAAGAGTGAAATTGAGACTTCAGGCCGAAAGGCATTATGGAACTCCATTCGATCCGTCATTGGGCTCTGCCACGCGAAGAAGGTCAGCCTCGGAGATGCTGACTGACAATTCCGTCAGTACCACGTCTTCGCGGGGCCGAAGTGCGTCGCATCCAGTTCAAAGGCGGGTTCCAGGTTGCCGGCTCGCCGCAAATCTCGCAATCGGAAAGTTCCTGCGACCGACACCATCCCCTGACCAAAACGAGCCGTTTGTCCTTTGGCCATTCTAACTTTGATCATATCGGTCAGTTTCGGTTGGCCACCAAAACAGCAATCGCCATTGTCTCGGCACAGGATAAAGGTCGAGATCCCGTCAGGTTGCCCTTCCGGGTACATGTAACCCTTCAGGAAGACCTGTTTGCCGTTGAGTTCCTCAATATCGGGATGAAACTTGGACTGGTTGTTTTCGATAATGAATCCCTTCTTGGCGATGTCCGACGAGAAACTCAGTCGTTGGTACCCTTCCGGAAGCTCGGACTGGAACCAATAAACGTGCAGCCCGATCCCGCCCACAAACAACAGCGCCGACAGCGCGACTCCCAATTGAGCCATCCAGCGTCCGCTGAACCCGCCGTCTGACCGCTGAATTTGCTTGATCGCGACCCAACCCAGCACCACACCGAAGATGGCAAACAACAGCCCCAGCGGACTGAGCAATCCGGACAACCCGCAAATTCCAAGCAGCAGAGACACCACCGCCAACGGAGGAATCGGCTTGTAATCGAAATCATCAAAACCCGGCTCAATCGAAACCGGTCGCATTTTTGCTGCCGATGCAGAGGCCTCAACGTGCTCAAGAGTCTGGGACATTTTCAAAACCTCACAGAGAACTCAACCCAATAACGCAGGCGGCTCGCCCGCAACCACAATTCGGCACCAATACGCCATCCCGACAATAAACGACGGATACCGCCGGTCCATGATACCACCCGGCCCGGCCTGAGCCACCCCGCATCACTTCCGTTGGCTGTCCGAAGATCCTTCAGCAGCCGACGATTCGGGCTCGGAAGACTGTGCGGTTCAGGTACACCATTGCAGCGTCGTGTGCGGCACAGGATTGTTGAATGGACGTCGCTCGACGCGGGATTCCGTGAGCTCCTTCTTCAACTGGTGATACCAGCGTGCCGGTTTGTCGGCATCGTTAATCAGCATGAGCTGCGGATCTTGGTTGAGCCCTTGTTGCTGTTTTTCGACGACATCACGGTCTTGTTCGATGAAGGTACGAACGAACGGACGGACGATGGGGCGGGCCAGTGTCAGCCAGGGGATCGTCCAATAAAAGATTTGATGCAACTCGACTTCCATGTCGGTCAACGGGGTCAACGTCGTCAGGCCGACGATGCGATGTTTACCGGCGATGATGTGCTCGATGCGGGTGCTCGGCAGCTCGAAACGGATCTCCGTCGAGACTTCGCCGAAGAGTTTGTAAGCCTTGGAATTCGACGAGGGTTTGTGCCGCACCATCGTGAATCCCAAGGTTGATGGCGCGAAGACCTTGGACTTTTGATGCATCGACTTTCGCGATCGCCACCACCACGACCGATGCACGAACGGCCCGTGAGCCGGGTCCATCAAGCCGACCACCGCGTGATCGATCGAGCAAGGAAACAAGCTCGTTTCCACCATGCGGTAGTGCGAGGCATCGACGTCCGGAATGAACGGGATCTCCGGCAGTGGATCGGGGATCGCGAGTTCGTTTTCTGGCATGAAGACCCAGATGTTGCCCTGCACTTCACGACACGGAAAGCGATCGACGAGGACTCGGTTGAGGTCAAACTTCTGAGTCGGCAGCAGCGACGGAATGTGCGTGCAAGCTCCCGCGCAATTGAACCGCCAGCCGTGATAGCAGCACTCGATTTCTTTGCCGTCGAACGTACCGTGGCTCAATGGAATACCGCGATGCGGGCAGATGTCGCGCATCGCAAAGACCTCGCCATTCGCGTCTCGGCCTAGCAGCAGGGATTGCCCCAGCAGCTTTTTTCCCAGGATCTGCCCGCGCTTGAGCCTCTGCCCTGGAATGCCCATGTACCACAGATCCCGAAGAATCTCCGACTCGACTGCTGAAGCCATTCACGCATCCTTTGCTCAGAGGGCGACATCCGCCATACGTCCCCTTTTCCGTGGGGAAGCGAAGATTATGGAGAGTGTCCGTTGTAGAGTCGATTCTGCGGATGTGGTCGCGGTGTGCCGCGATGTAACCCGAAGCGTCAGCGAGGACGAATCGTGACGACGCCCTCGCTGACGCTTCGGGTTACATTCGGACCATGAATAATCCCGGCTAAAACATGGAAGTCCTCAAGAGTTGGAACGGAAGCGTTTCAAGGCGTTCCAATTGAGTCAGGGAGGGATGTCGAATCCGGACATCGCCAAGGCGTTGGAGGCGTCGCTTCGTTCTGTCCAGGACTGGATTCGCATCGGCAC
>JANNDA010000619.1:0-1921 GCA_031387195.1 Planctomyces sp.
ATTAAGTAAGGGAGAACTTGGCCTATGTCCGTCTTCTATATAGTTCCTGCTGCCACCGGCGTTCTGTCCGGTCGCGTTGTTTTTGTTAATAATTTTCGTGGTATACGCTTCCAGGTTGTCGTAACTGATTTTGATGGTCACAAGCTGGAAGATTACCCCACGTCATTCTTCACAGGCTCTCCGTGTCGTGAGCCTGACGGCTACGTACCGGTCGCTTGCCGCTCTATAGTCTCGCGGTTGCTAGAGACGAGTTGCGGGACAGAGCCAAGTTTTACTCCGCCGAGAAAACGCGAGCTGACATGGAAACGTTGCGATCCGTGGCGATGTGGGTGGTGATCGGCACGCCGATCATTGGCGTGTTGCTGGCCGTTTTGTCGCAGCGTTTTGTCGGCAGTCTGATTGGCGTGCGGTTGTTGGCGGCGGCGGCACTGGTAAGCGCGTTGGCATTGTTGGCTGATGTCGTGCAGACGGGACAACCCGTCGAGCGGCACTTCGGAACTTGGTTGGAACTGCAAACCCTGACGATCTCGTTCGGCGCACACGGCGACGGCTTAGCGTTGCTGCAAGTCGCTTGGACGTCGGCGGTGTTGCTGGTCGTGTTGTCTGGTTGGCCGAGCCACGTTTCCCTGCGTTGGTTGATGCTGGCATGGCTCGGTGTGACGGCGGTGGCGACGGCTGGGAATCTCGGTCAGATGTTTTTCGGCTGGTGTCTGTCGGCGTGGGCCAGTTCAGAATTGGCTCGTAGACCTGATCCACTTTCTGCTGAGGCGCCCTTGTTTCGGCCGGTCTGGTTGGTGCAGCGGTTGTCTGATGCGATGCTGCTGACGGGCGTTGGTTTGGTGTGGTTGCACTTCGGTTCGCTGGAGTGGTCCGCGTGGACGACAGAAGCGATCGCTCGGCAACGGACGGACTTACTGAGCAGCATCGCGTTGACCGTGTTGATTGGAGTGATCGGTCGGTGTGCTCAATTGCCGTTGTCAGTCTGGTTGGAAGCGGAGACTGGCTTCGCAGCAAAATCGAATCACTCGGTGGTGAAGCTGTCCAACGAAATGGTCGGCTTGTGGAACGTTCCCGATGGGCATCATGTCGCCGAGCGATTGAACGCGGACCCGGCCAGTCGCTGGCAAAACGAGGAGGCCGATGCGATCTCCGCGTCAGTCATGGGGTGGTGGTTATGTGCCGCATTTCTGCCGGTGGGAATCTGTGTGTTGATTCGTTTCGAACCGCTGTTGGCGGTGGCCTCAAATACGAAATTGCTGGCGGTGGCCGTGGGTGCCTTCACGTTGATGCTCTGCTCGGCGAGTGCTGCAGCACAGAACAGTTGGGCTCGCGTGCTGGGTCAATTGGCGGCCGGGCAGTGTGGCTTGGCGCTGCTGTCGATGAGCCTGGAGCATTCCAGCGGCGCGAACCTGAGCTTGTTCATGCTGCTTTGGCAAAGCCTGCTTTTTGCGGTGTTGCTGACGGCGAGTGTTTCTGCGGAACGAAATCGCGGTGGCGGCTTGATCGTGGTGGCCGCGTTGTTGCTCGTCTCTGGATTATGGGGACGTCACGCGGTGACGGATGCTGTCTGGCAGGAAGCATTCCCGGCGATTGCCGCAGCGACGACCGATGCCGGCGAAGACAGCGTCGTGTTGGGGAAGACCTCGTCGAGCGTGTTGCCGTTTGTCGTCGGGTTGGTCTGTCTGTCGGAACTGTTGCTGAGCTTCGCGCTGTTTCGAGCGTTCTTTTTGAGCCGCCGGCAAGAGATAAACTCCCGAGGCGAGCCGGAGGGCGTAAGCCCCCGGACGAGCAATATTGTCCGGGGGCACTCGATGCGTGAGGTCGCCTCTCATTCGGCGGCGGATGTTTCGCTGTGGCTAGCGATCATTGGGATTGTGATTGTCGGCGTGTGGTTGGGATGGGATGCCGACTTGTGGAACAA
>JANNDA010000636.1:0-2575 GCA_031387195.1 Planctomyces sp.
GGGTCTCGCGGAGCGTCCGGTCTCGCGCGGAAAATGTGCGCGGCTTTCGTGGTCCACGGTTTCGAAGGTTGGGACTCCGTCCCGACCGGTTCGGTTTTGGCTTCGGTATTTTTGTTCGTCGAACGGGTCGGGACGGAGTCCCAACCTACGGGGCGAACCGGCCGCTCATACGTCTGTTCCGCGAACGCTCCCTTCGTCCAGTAAAGAAATCCGTCGGGGCCGAGATACGGGCCGTGCAGATCGTTCGCGCAGCCGGTGAGCGTGTTCCCTTTGAACCACTCTTCGCGTTGATCGGCCACGCCGTCGCCGTCGGTGTCGGTCAGCTTCCAGATGCTCGGCGGAGCGGCCACATACAGCGAGCCGTCGTGCCACAATGTCCCCTCCGGAAACATCAGCTTGTCGGCGAACACGCTGCTCTTGTCGAACTTGCCATCGCCGTCGGAGTCTTCGAGTCGAACAACTCGATGCGGCTTGTCGATGAGCTGCTTCGCCGACGGATCGTTCGTGCCCGACGAATCGGAAACGTAGAGCCGCCCGTCCTCATCGAAGCTGGCGGTAATCGGCCGATTGACCAGCGGCGGTCCGGCCACGAGTTCAATCGTGAAACCTTCAGGGAGCGAGAAGGTGTGGCCGTTGAGCGCGACCTCGATGCGTTTCGGTTCGGCCTTCGCTAGCGGAGTCGGCTCACTCTTCACCGCTTCGCCAGTTGCTGCGGCTGGCTCTTTGGCGTTCGGCGATGACGTCACCACGAAGAACACTGCAACACAAATCAAACTCAGAATGAGTGAGGCAATCAACGAGCGTGGTCGGCTCATCGAGATATTCCTTGAGGTGACGGTGATGTGAGACTGCGCTTTTCAGAGGATCAGCAATCGAAAACTTACCCGACCAGGACTGGAAGCGATTGCCTGAATGGTGATGCCAGCAATGAGTTACGAGAAGCCGATTTTCTGAGCGCTGCGAATTCCGGTGCAGTTGAGGCCGAAAATGGTGCGGATGATCCTCGCTTGGTGTGGTTGATCGAAGTCTGGCCGATGCTCTCGGATGACGTTCGTGACGCGATTGCGATGCTGGCGGGGCAGGACTTTAACAACATGACGGCGATGCCTCACGGTGAAGAGGTGTTGCAATGAGACGAGCGATGTCAACGCGGGCGAGGATGCTGGCGGAGTTGGTTGAGACCAACATCACCTCGCGGCTGGGAATGACGGTGACGGAGATCTCGTTGCAGGGGCCTTCGCTGGGTGGTGGCAACCTTGCTCACCGAGGTGTCGCTCGGCAACGACAGCACGCTCACTACGCTGTCCAAGCCAGCGGGCGACAGAGTTGTCGCCGACATACTGGCGAAGCGGGCAGTGGCCGAACTGGCGACGCCGAGATCCGCAGCGACCGTGATGTGCGGGAGCGAGGGCGATGTTTCCGGCGGTGATCTTTTTGAAACAGACCCCGCCGCGCGTGCGGCTAGGGTTCCTGGACTAGCTCGTGTGTTGGCCATTCAAAATCAGGAGGAAGCCATGACCGAATCAGAACGGAAGGACTACCAGCGTCTCAAAGCGGCAGGTCGATGGCCGCAAGCCAGTGAGTTTCGCGAAGCAGAGCGGAAGCGGCTGCGTTCGGCCGGTCACACCAAACAACAGTCGCGTGATGACTCGTGGGCGCTGATGCTGCAAAAGTATTCGCCGGCTTCAACCAGCCGCCCGCCCGCCGAATTGTTGCCTCAGCCTATCGACCCTAACACGCTGCCTGATGTGGTCTTCTCGGAAGCGTTGGATTACCGGGCAATGGTCAAGTGGACGCTGGGTGCCATCGGACTCGATCCGGATCGCATCCCGCCCCGGCAGATCCCATCGCCCGCCTGCCTGCTGATGCTCCGCATGACGACCACCGACAAAGGCCGCGAACGCTTCTTCTCGCTGGTCAAGCAGCAGGAAGAAGAAGATGTAGAGAAGGCCAAGGTGCAGCGCAGCTTCGAGGACGACAAGCAGAAGCACTTCAAGCTGTTCGACAAGATCTTGGAAGACCTGGAACGGCGGAAGAAGAAGCTCGGCGTCAAAACGATTTCGACGGCACCTGATGATCGTCGGATCTAGCTCCGCGCGTCATCGCTGATTTGGCTCGGCACGCAGTTGCGTTGGCCAACCGATTGGATAGGCTGGCGTCAAATTCGAGCTCAACGTGGTGCAAGGAATGAATCATGCCGGACGACAATCGCACGCAGGGGCCGAGCAATGATGCTTCGCGTGATCCGCTGGATGATTTGATTGCCCCAATCTTGGGTCGCGACGTAACTCCCGAAACTCGCAATGTTCCAACGCGGCCCGAAACATCGAAAGAAGGTCGATGCAATCCATTGGATGATTTGATTACGGATTCAGAATTGCAAGTCGAGGCGAGCAAAGCCGCCGCACGCTCCGTGGCGAAGGATCATGCACGTCGGCACTTTTTGAGAACAACGCCCGCCAGCAGGTTTGTGATCGTCGCACTCGTGTTGGTGGCGATTGGAGCGTTGATCGGCGAGCAGTTTGGTGGAAGACGTGCGTGGAAGGAATGGAGCAGGCAATTCTTCTCTGATGGC
>JANNDA010000640.1:0-2292 GCA_031387195.1 Planctomyces sp.
GCTGCCACTTGTTCGGCACGTCGTTTGGTTCGGCGGTCGCCCTGGAGACGGCACTGCGACTGGGCTCTCGAATTCAAAGCGTGACGCTCCATGCGGCATTCGCTCATCTGCATTTGACGATGTTTGAGCGCTTCGCGGCGCAAGTGCTGCGGTGGATTCCGGGACTGATGAGTTCGGTTCCGTTGTGGCGAGCCATTCAAGAACGAAGCCATCGCTTATGGTTCCCGCCGATTGATCCGTCACGTTGGCAATTTTATCTCGGCAACGCGGGAGCAACGTCGATCTCAATCCTGGCCAAGCGGTTTGGAATGCTGCGTCAGTGCGATCTACGGTCGCGGTTGAGTCAACTTCAAGTTCCCGTGATGTCGTTGCAAGTTGAAGGTGAAGGAGAGACACAGAGCCGGTGTCGTGACGAACTCACGGCGATGCTGCCGAATGTTCGGACGGAATTTTTTCACACGACTGGGATGCTGGTGTTCCTGACTCATCCGCATCGGCTGGCGAAGTTGATTCGAGAGTTTGTGGCATCAACGTTAGAGATCGAAAGTCACTGTCAGAGTTGAGGAAAGTCGCATGCCCTTGGAGTTTCCCGAACCTTTGGATGTCATCGCGGTCGGTGCGCATCCAGACGACGTGGAAATCGCGTGCGGCGGAACATTGGCCAAATTGGTGCGACAAGGATATCGAGTCGGCATCGTCGATCTGACAGACGGAGAACCGACTCCGGGCAGCCCCGGTCCCGAAGTTCGGCTCGCGGAGGCGGCCGAAGCGGCGAAAATTTTGGGCGTGCAGATGCGTGAGACACTGACGTTGCCTAACCGGCGTTTGTTCGATTCCTTTGAAAGCCGTGTGGCGTTGGCGACACTGTTTCGAAAATTCCGGCCAAGCGTTGTGCTCGGCATACTCGATAAGACTCCGCTGGCTTCACCCGATCATTGGCAGGCGATGCAGATCACGGATGCCGCCGTGTTCTACTCGCGGCTTACAAAATGGGACGAGCACTTTGATGGCTGGCCCGCTCATGGAATTCAAAAGCAGGTTTGGTATCCGTTGGCGTTGCGGCAATTGAATGCCGGGCAGCATTCAGGAAGTGGTGGTTTCGTCGTGGATATTTCCGAGACGTTGCCCTTAAAATTGGCCGCGATTCGCGCATACCAAACTCAGTTTCCCGCCACGAAAGAGCATGTGTTTCAATTGGTGGAAAGCCAAAATCGCCTTTACGGTTCGTGTGCGGGGTTCGAAGCGGGCGAGTACTTTGTGAGTGCATCGACGTTGGGCGTTCAGGATTTAGTGAAGACTGTGTTGGGCTGACGATTCCTTTTTGACCTCAGTTTCATTTCTGTAATTTCGACTGGTTACGACGATGGTTCAAGTCCGTTGGGGTTGTCTGAGCATCAAAGGAAACTTTCGCGAGAACAACGAAGACTCGTTCGTGATCGATCCGCGCGGGCGTTTCTTCATTGTCGCCGATGGCATGGGGGGACAAAGTGCCGGCGAAAAGGCGAGCGCTCTGGCGACGGAATTAGTCCCGCGCCGGTTGGAGCAAACGATCGACTTTGACAAAGCCATACCCGCCGATGTTGTGCGTCGGATCGATGAAGCGGTGGCCTTCGCCAATGGCGAGATCATGGCACTGAGCAATCTCGACCCGGAATACCACAACATGGGGACGACGATCGCCTTCATGCTGTCTGCCGGTGGAAAACTTTTCGTGGCGGGAGTTGGGGACAGCCGCGTCTATCGTTTGCGTGGCGATCAGCTCGAACAACTGACGCGGGATCATTCGCTGACGCAAGCGCTTCTCGAAGCCGGCACGATCTCGGCCGAGGAAGCGAAGACGCATCGTTACAAGAACGTGCTGTATCGTTATCTCGGAACCAAGGAAGGTGGAACCGGTGCCGAGGCCAAGGTCTTGGATGCTGAAGCCGGTGACCGTTTCTTAATCTGCTCGGATGGCGTCACCGACGGCATCAAGTATGATCTTGCTCAGTTGACCCGGCTCATCAAGATGGATGATCCGCAAGCGGCTTGCGCCGCCATTGTCAAAGCGGCCGAAGATGGTGGCAGCAAAGACAACATCACCTGCATTGTCGTGCATTGCGCCTGATCCAGTGAGCCTGATGGCTGTGACGCTGCCGCGATCCGAATATTGACTGTGCAGAGAAGAAGCCCGGCTTTTCAATAAAAGCCGGGCTTCTGTTTTTGTGCTGCCGCCGCATGTTCGATGGGAACACGAACGTGCGGGATTTTATTGGCAGGTTACGGTGCGTCTTTCGCGCCGGCTGGCTTCTG
>JANNDA010000681.1:0-6351 GCA_031387195.1 Planctomyces sp.
GGCGGCCTTTGACACAAACCCAATCGCGCTTGCCTGGGTGGCTCGCGGGATTTTGCACTCCGCTTGTGTTGCTTGCGTAGTGCAAAGGCCCGTTTCCACCGTGGCAAGCTCGGTGGGGTTTGTGCCATCCTCACCCGTGCGAGGTATAATGCCCTCCGGCTCGCCAAAACACGCTGCCAAGGGGAAAAGGAACGTGCAATGACAAATCGGGGCGTCCTGAGAAAGCTGCTGTGGCTGGTCGGCATCGCCGTGATCGCTTTCGTGGGCATGGGGATCTATGGCATCTCCAACACCAACTCGACGTTCAACTGGGTCAAGAACGTTTACGAGACGGCCGAAGATTTTCGCGTCGGTTCGCAGAAGATTACCAGCCCCCTCAACGAGCTGCGGCAACTGTCGCTGTCCATCGTGCTGGCACCGAATCCCAAGTTGCAACAGGAGTTGGCTCAACGGCAACAGTCCCTCTCTGAGGAGCTCGACAAGAACCTGAAAGGCTGGAAGATCGAAGCCAGCCGCACCGACGAGATACACGCCTTTCAAGCACTGCTCGACGAGTGGGAGCGCTACAAGCAGATCAAGGACGTCACGGTCAACAAGGCGCTGGAACGCTATCGCGAAGAAGCCTTCATCAACGCGACCGGGGCCGAGCAGCAACAGTTCGATGTCGTCAATCAGCGTCTCACGGAATGGATGAAGGCCAAGATTTCGAACGCGGATCAGGTTTACCAGGATGCCAACGCTCAGAATGCGCGGGTGTTCGGCGTGTCGCTGCTGGTGATCGCGCTGCTGACGCTGGCTGTTGGCAGCGTCGGGTTTCTGACGACCCGCAGCATCGTGCAGCCGATCGAGGCCCTGAAGGCGGCGGCGGCACGCATCGCCAACCGGGAAACGGTCCAAGAAATCCACGTGCATTCGCGGGACGAGTTGGGCGATCTGGCTCGCAGCATGGAGGCGATGGCTGCCGCGATTCAGACCTACATGGCGCAGCAGCAGGCTTCGGAGGCCGAAGTCCGCGAGCTGAATACCAGCTTGGAACGGCGCGTCGAAGAGCGCACGGCGGAACTCGAAAACGCCGTGACCGAACTGCGCACCGCCAAAGAGGCCGCCGAGGATTCCAATTGCGCCAAGAGCGAGTTCCTGGCCAATATGAGTCACGAGGTCCGCACGCCCATGAACGGCATCATCGGCATGACGGAACTAGCCCTCGACACCCAACTGACCAACGAGCAGCATGAATATCTGGAGATGGTCAAGACGTCCGCTGACTATCTGATGGCGGTGATCAACGACATCTTGGACTTTTCCAAGATCGAGGCCGGCAAAATGGACCTGGACCCGATCGACTTCAATCTCCGTGACCACCTGGACGACACCGTCAACGCTCTGGCCTTGCGGGCGCACAGCAAAGGGCTGGAACTGGCCTGCCATGTTCTGGCCGATGTCCCTGACGGTCTCATTGGCGACCCCGGCCGGTTGCGGCAGATCCTGGTCAATCTGATCGGCAACGCCATCAAATTCACAGCCGAGGGTGAGGTTGTGATGCACGTGGAAAAGCAGTCACAGGAAAACGGCGAGGTCTGCCTGCACTTCGCGGTTTCGGACACCGGCATCGGCATCCCGACGGACAAGATGGACCGGCTGTTCAAGGCATTTTCCCAAGTCGACATGTCCACCACGCGCAAGTACGGCGGCACGGGACTGGGATTGGCAATCTCTTCGCAACTGGTCCAGATGATGAACGGAAAGGTTTGGGTCGAAAGCGAGGACAACAAGGGCAGCACTTTCCACTTCACGGCGCGATTCGGTGTGTCGAAGGACTTGAGCCCTCGGCGGTCACCGGCGGGGCTGGCCAAGATTCAGGGTCTGTCGGTTCTGGTCGTGGATGACAACGCCACCAATTGCCGCATCTTGCAAGAGTTGCTCAGCGGCTGGGGTCTGAAACCCACCATCGTTCAAAGCGGCAAAGAGGCCCTGACGGCGATGCACAACGCCCACAAAGAAGGCGAACCGTTTGCCATGGTGTTGTTGGATAACATGATGCCCGATATGGACGGATTCACATTGGCCGAACAGATTCGGCAACATCCGGAACTGGTGGGAGCGACGTTGATGATGCTCTCATCGGGCGATCGCCGCGAGAACGCCGCGCGCTGTCACGAACTGGGCATGGAAGCGTATCTGACCAAACCGATTCGCCGCGCGGAATTGCTCAGCACGATTTTGACGGCCGCTCACGCCGTACCTAGCAAAGAGGTCAGTGCGACGACATCCCCCCATTCCATCGGACGGTGTCAAACGAGCTTGCGATTGCTGCTGACCGAAGACAACCTCGTCAACCAAAGGTTGGCGATGCGACTGCTCGAAAAACGTGGGCACTCGGTTGTGATCGTTGGTAATGGTCGCGAGGCCGTGGAGATTCTCCATCAACAAAGTTTTGACGTGGTGTTGATGGACGTGCAGATGCCGGAAATGGATGGCTTCGAGGCGACGAAGCTCATCCGCGCTCGTGAGCGAGACACCGGCGGCCATGTGCCGATCGTGGCCATGACGGCTCATGCCATGAAAGGGGATCGCGAACGATGTCTCGAAGTCGGCATGGACGGCTACATTTCCAAACCACTGAATCCGACCGAACTGTTTGAAGCGGTCGAAAGCGTGGCGAGTTCATCGGATGAAGCCGCAGCAACGCCCACTCGCTCGAGAGTTGGAGCGGTGTCGGCATTTGACCAAGATGCCGCACTTGGTCGTGTGGGAGGCGACGTTGCCCAACTGCGAGAAATCATCGACATCTATTTTTCCGAATGTCCCGGATGGCTGACGCAGATTCGCGAGGGAGTGACGAATGGTGACGCGGCAGTCGTCCGGCGCGGGGCACATAGCCTCAAGGGTGCGGTGAGCATCTTTGGTTCGAAGGAAGTCTGCAATCTGGCCCAGCAACTCGAAACGATGGGCCGCGATCAAAACCTGGCCGGTGCCGATGATGTCGTGCTCCAACTGAAACGAGCGATCGACGAACTCCGACCGGCGCTGGAAGCCGTGCGCTGAATCGCAACTATCAGCCGCGCGGCACTAGCCCCGCTTGCTGAAAAACCGGACGCTAGCGCGTTCCGGCTGATCGCGGCTACTTCGGACACGGTCGTTATTTTCCGGAAGGATCGGCTTTGGACGGCTCCCGCGGTTTCCGGTCCAGCTTCTCGTTGAGCGTCCAGTCCCACTCGATGATCTTGAGCTTGTACTTATTGGACTCGAGCAACTTGCGCACGTCATCGTCTGCCCAATACTTCAAGTACTGTTCCGGACGTTCAGCGGGACGCTTCGGATCCTTCACGAACTTATCGCCATACCATTCAAAGATCTTGGAGATCTGAATCTCACCCGTTTTCGGATCGACCTGGAAGTGGCGGGGATCCTTGACGAACTTCCTGGCGGCCTCGTCGAGCGACTTGTCCAGGTTCTCGCCGGTGTACGCTCCCTTTCTGAGCGGCAGGCATCCTCGATCGGAGCAGACGACGGCGAAGTGCGCCCGCATGTCCTTGTAGTTGGCGATCAAGCGATCGTACTCGATCTGGCTGATCGTCAATTCCTCACCCGCGACCTTGAACTTGAGGCCGTCGAAGAACCCGGCAATGTCTTTGGGACTATGGACCGGATAGTTGTCGAGAACCGCCTTGATGCAGCAGGCGTTGTAGGCGTTGATGTAAAACGCGATCTGTTCCGACTTGGACATGTCGGAAACTTTGGCCGTGGCTTGCCAGTTCAGGAAGGCGTCGAAGCGAGCCATGTCCTCCTTGTTTTTGAGCAACCCGGCGTAGTCGAAGTAATCCCCCTGCACATGCTTATTGAGCAGGGCATCGAAATCCTTCGGGCTTCCGACCGACGCCGGTGGATCGGCGGCAATTGCCGAACTCGGAAACAGTCCGGCCAGAGTCGCCAAAGACACGAACAGGACACCGCTGATTTGAATTCCCAAAGACCGGTTCATGAGACGCTCCCTTGTTTGAATGACTCGTGAATTTTGCCGCGAACTAACTCGACAGGCGGCATCGACTCTGCCGCTTGCGTCAACTTTCCGGATGGTGCCCCTTCGACCTGACGGGATTCGCGGTGCGTGTGACAGGGAAGGTCATGCCGATTGTAACGAATGTGCGAAGCTACTTCCGAAGAATCGCCGCTGTCATCAGCCGGAACGTGCTCGTGTCCGGATAGGTCACGAACCAGGGCTAGCGCCGCGCGGCTGTTGAGTAACCTGCCAAGCGTCCGGTTTGTGCGTCTCCATTGGAACCGGCCGCGAGCGCGTTCCGGTTGACCAACTCGAATGAAAACATGAACTCCTTGGCAGTCGGGATGTTGATAGCAAGCTGTCTCGCGGGAGCGCTTCCCGATGAGGAAGGGACGACGACTGTTGTCGATGACCGACCAGTTGTCGCCCCGGCGTATCAAGATCCCGATCCCACGTCCGCGCTGGGTGGACTCGCGCACGACAGTCTCTGGCCTGACAATCTGCCCAACGTCTTGTTTCCTGACAGCTATCCTGAATCCCTTTACGACTCGCTGGAAGCGCTGAAGCAGGAGTACCACGTTCCGATTCATGCGGAAGCCTGGCACTGGCAGCACGTCAACAACGGCGGTCCACTTGGAAGCGGCTACGGCATCCCGACCATTCGCGGCACATACTTCTACAGTTTGAAGGCCGATCCAGAGATGATTTGGGATCCCGATGGCTTCATTCAAAAGATCGGCATGCATACTGATCTGAGACTCCGCGAGCAGGACAAGTTTCGCAGTTTTTTCACCAGCAAGGTCTGGCTCTGGGAAATGTATGGCTGGGCTGACACACCTGTGGGTCGCTTCAAAGGTGGCAAAATCTGGCGGCGTTTTGGTCTCGATTGGGACGGCTCGTTCTTTGGCAACGTCGCCTACTTCGACGGTTTCAAGCTGAACCCCGACTGGGGAGTCGCGTGGGAAAACACGTGGAATCCGAGTGCCGATTTCAAAGTCGAATCGTTCGCGCAGTTCTTCATCCACGAGGACGGCATCAACGGCACGCTGGCCGGAGCCGACTCTGAAAGCGTGGTCGGTTCCAGCCAACGCAACACGGGAATGGCGCGGCTGCTTTCCACCTGGACGCTGTCGGACGATTCCACCTTCGCACTGGGTCTTTCGGGACTGGCCGGCGAGATCGTCAACAACCCGATCCACGTCTCTGTTCCCCATCAGGTCTTGGGAGCATGGGCCGTCGATGCCACCTACACCACGGGCCGCTGGAAAATCTTCGGTGAGGTGCTGCAATCCTACGGGGTCCGCAACCCCGTTCACTTCGCCTCGGGCGGGCCGAGCAATCGCACGACCGATCTGCTGACGGGAATTCACTACCGGCTCGGATCGGCGACGTTCCGCTGCAACTACTCGGCCGGCTTCGACGACAATCCCTACGGCTGGCAACAAATGTGGGTGCCCGGAGTAACGATTGCCCTCACGAAGAACATCGACTTCTACGCCGACTGGGTCCGCTGGGACGTTTACAACAACGCCACTGTCCCCACCAAAGGCGGCCACCGCGAAATCGAAGACGGCTTCAGCTTCGTCATCAATTGGCGTTACTAACGGTCATCGTGGCGACTCAAAGGTGGCTCGAACTTGTCGCCCGGATCGTGGCGATGAAGTCGATCGTTCGATGTATTTCGTGATGGAGTTGCTGAATCAGATCGCGTGTCTGGTCCCAGTCGGCGTTCATTGCAACGGATTCCAGATTTGAGCAAGCCTCCATCAAAGCGTCGGCGGCCAGGATTCCTGCGACGCCTTGAGTCTGAACGTGCCAGCTACGTCAATGTCGCTCTGCTGATGCAATCAGTGACAGCAGTGGGTGGAAGATTTTGGCGGCCATGCTATTTTCGGAACTCGTTACTGAGGTGGAGTCTGGCACATTCGCTGAACAGCGCTATGTGCTCCCAGGAGTGCAGAAACGCGGCCGAATTTATCCACCAGTTGAAGGCACCGTGAGCGACCGGCTGGACCTGCCCAAGGATTGCGAGCGCTGGGTTAAGAGTGGGACTGATGGTTTGACACGGGACAGGTTCCTGAGAATCAGGCCGCAGGCCTGGGGGATTGGCGGCGGAAAATGCCCCCCGCCGCCGCAAAAATCTTTTGGCCCTCGGACGATCCTCTCTCGGTCAGGCGGCGGCCGCCTCGAAGTCGGTCGGTGAGACGTCGCCCAACGACGAGTGCAGGCGTTGGCGGTTGTAAAACACTTCGATGGACTCGAACAGGCTCGTGCGAGCCTCGCTTCGAGTTTCATAAACCTCGTGATGCACCAGCTCCTTCTTCAAGGTCGCGAAGAAGCTCTCGGCCGGT
>JANNDA010000721.1:0-4910 GCA_031387195.1 Planctomyces sp.
AAAAGCCGTTCTTCGTGTGGTACGCACCGATGTTGCCGCACACGCCGCACGATCCTCCGCGACGCTTATTCGACAAGTACAAATCGTTGACACCCTCGCCGCACGTCGCGCGGTACTGGGCGATGTGCGAATTCTTCGACGAGACCTGCGGGCAATTGCTCGATCATCTCGACGAGCAGAAGCTGGCCGACAACACGATCGTGATTTACGTCACCGACAACGGCTGGATTCAAGACCCGAACAAGCCGCAGTACGGGCCGAAGTCGAAGCAGTCGCAATACGACGGCGGCGTACGGACGCCGATCCTCGTCCGCTGGCCCGGCCACGCGAAGCCGCAAGCAATCGACACGCCGATCAGCTCGCTCGACATCTTGCCGACGGTGCTCGATGCGGTCAGCGTTAAGCGGCCGGAGGGGTTGCCTGGCATCAATCTGCTCGATTCCGTCGCAGTGCAAAAGCGAGACACAGTTTTCGGAGAGTGCTTCACGCACGATGCGCAAGACCTCGAAAGGCCGGCAGTGAGTTTGCGCTGGCGCTGGGTTGTGCGCGGCGACTGGAAGCTGATCGTGCCTGCGTCACAGAATGAGCCGAACGGAGAAGTTGAGTTGTACGACCTCAAGGGCGATCCGCTCGAAGCAATGAACCTTGCTGAGTCGCAGCCGGATCGAGTGGTGACGCTGCAAACTTTTCTGGATGAATGGTGGCGCGGCGACTCAACGAATAAAAACTGACAGTCAGTCTTCCCGCTGCTGCGAGCCGTGAAATTGAAAGGTCAAGCGGGTGTGGGTGGAAACTTTCAAAGGATTGCCGCTTGCCTTTAACCCGGAGGGTTTTCAGCAATTAGCCGGGGGTTGAGCGAAGCGACACCCCCGGTTTGGATGTACGAGAAGTTGCATCCCAGCGGGATGCCAGCAATTTTGGCTGCGACCCCGCTGGGGTCGAACCGACGTCGCATTCTGGTTCCGGGGGCGTCGCTGCGCTCAGTCCCCGGCTAATTGCTACAAAGCCTCCGGCTTGAAGACTTGACGCCGTCAGCAGTCGAGTCCTTCGAGATTCACTTTTTCGATGCATGCACAATCGCAGCGCAAGACTGACAAGCAGTGATCTCCGACGTCACTCCGTGCGAATTTCAGAAAGGTGTGCCCGATGCGAGTCTTGCTGTTGGTTGTGTTGATCATGTTGGGAGAAGGCTTGTCTGCCGCCGAGCCATCTCGCCCAAACGTGATTGTGATCCTTGCCGATGATCTCGGCTTCTCGGACGTCGGCTGCTACGGCGGCGAGATCTCGACACCGGTGCTGGATGGGTTGGCGAAGAACGGCTTGCGGTTCACGCAGTTCTACAACACGGCGCGGTGCTGGCCGTCACGAGCGGCGTTGCTGACGGGGTATTACGCGCAGCAAGTGCGGCGCGATGCGCTGCCTGGCGTGAAGGGGGGCGGGGCGCAGGCAACTCGGCCGGCGTGGGCACGGTTGCTGCCGGAGATGCTCAAGCCGATGGGGTATCGCTCGTATCATTCGGGCAAGTGGCATGTGGACGGGGCGCGGCTGGCAGGAGGTTTCGACCGGTCGTACAGCGTCGAGGATCACAATCACTTTTTCGCCGTGCAGCAGCACTTAGAAGATGACCGGAAACTGCCGCCGGTTGATCCAACCAAGCCGCATTACGTCACGACAGCGATCGCCGATCATGCTCTGAAATGCCTGAAGGATCATGCCGAGCAACACGCCGGTCAGCCGTTCTTTTCGTACGTGGCCTTCACGTCACCGCACTTTCCGTTGCACGCACTGCCGGAGGACATTGCTCGGTACACGGCAAAATATCGCAGCGGTTGGGATGTCGCGCGGCAGGGTCGGTGGGAACGGATGACGGCGATGAAGTTGCTGACGTGCGGATTGTCGGCAACGGAACGCGAGGTGGGACCGCCGTATCACATCCCCGACGCGCTGGAAAAGCTCGGAGCGGGTGAGGTCAATCGTCCGTTGCCTTGGGGGGAACTCACCGACCCGCAGCGAGATTTTCAAGCGGCGAAGATGGCGATTCACGCGGCGATGGTTGATCGCATGGACCGCGAGATCGGCCGACTGGTCGAACAGCTTCGCGCGATGAGCGCACTCGACAACACGCTGATCCTCTTCTGTTCCGACAACGGGGCGAGTGCCGAACTCATGGTCCGAGGTGATGGCCACGATCAGACGGCTGCTCCCGGTTCGGCAGCGACGTACTTGTGTCTCGGCCCTGGTTGGTCGAGCGCGGCGAACACCCCGTTTCGCCGCCACAAGACGTGGGTGCATGAAGGGGGGATCTCGACTCCGCTGATCGTACATTGGCCGCGCGGGATGTCGGCACGCGGCGAGCTGCGGCATAACCCCGGTCACTTGATTGATGTCGTGCCGACGATCCTCGAAGCGACTGGTGGCAAACGGTTCGAGTCGTGGGAAGGGAAACCAGTTCCCTCCGCACCGGGCAAGAGTTTGGTGGCCGCGTTTGCGAAAGATGGCAGCGTCACTCGTGAGTCTCTCTGGTGGTTACACGAAGGGAATCGCGCGATTCGCGTCGGCGATTGGAAGCTCGTGGCAGCCGGAGCGAAGGGTGCTTGGGAGTTGTATGACCTCAGTTCCGATCGCGGTGAATCGAAGAACCTTGCGGACAAGATGCCTGATCGGTTGCGAGATCTCGAACAACTCTGGACGAAGACGACGGAAGAATTTCGCAGCGATGCAACACGCGACTGAATCCGTGAGTGCGGTTGAATAATGGTGCGGCGGAGACTCACCCATAAATAGGGAGTAGCTTGGCAAGTAAGCTTTGGTTGTTGCGATTGAGTCATGCTTTGCCCTTGATTCGCGCGGGCACATTTTTGAATCGCGCGAATCAAGGGGAGCGCGAATGGGCACAGGTCTGAAGGGGTGCGGCACCGTTTTTTGATCGGGCGACGTTTCGCGGTGGACGCCTCTTCGGCGTGAATACGAGTGGTCGCAGAACTCGCGAAAGTTTGATTTGCGGATCACGAAGAATTGGAGAAGTGCGGCATGTCTGGTTGTCGTTGTGTGATTCGGAACTTGGTTTTGCAGTTCGTGATTTGTCTGACGTTGTTCACGTCGCAATTTGTTGTGGCGACGTTGCAGGCGGCTGACACCAAGCGGCCGAATATCTTGTTTGCGTTTGCGGATGACTGGGGGCGGTATGCCAGCATCTTCGCAGCGGTCGATGGGCCGGGGTCGATGAATGATGTGCTCAAGACGCCGAACATTGATCGGATCGCACGCGAGGGAGTGTTGTTTCGGCGGGCGTTTGTGAATGCGCCGTCGTGTACTCCGTGCCGCAGTTCGTTGTTGTCGGGGCAATACTTTTGGCGCACGGGCCGAGCGGCGATTCTGCAAGGGGCAGCGTGGGACGCGAAGATTCCGAGCTTCCCGCTGCTGCTGCATGAGGCCGGCTATCACATCGGGCAGACGTACAAAGTCTGGAGCCCCGGCACTCCGAACGATGCTCCGTTTGGGGGCGAGCGATTCGCGTATGAGAAAGCGGGGGGCAAGTTCAACAACTTTTCGGAGAACGTCACGAAGCTGGTTCGCGAAGGAAAGCCGATCGAAGCGGCGAAGGCCGAGATGTATCGCGACGTGACGGGGAACTTCGAGGCGTTTCTCACCGACCGCAAATCGGCACAGCCGTTTTGTTATTGGTTCGGGCCGACCAACGTGCATCGCTTGTGGGAGCAGGGATCGGGCAAAGCGTTGTGGGGGATCGATCCCGACTCGCTCAAAGGGAAGCTGCCGAAGTTTCTCCCCGATGTTCCCGAAGTGCGTGAAGACATCGCCGATTACTTCGGCGAGATTCAGGCGTTCGATCACGCGGTCGGGTTGCTGCTGAAGAAACTGGAAGAGATCGGCGAACTCGACAACACGCTGTTCGTGGTCAGCGGCGATCACGGGCCGCCTGGTTTTCCACACGGTAAGTGCAACCTGTACGACTTCGGAACCAACGTGACGTTGGCCATTCGCGGAGCCGGAACGCGCGGTGGCCGAGTGCTCGATGACTTCGTCTGCCTGCCCGATCTCGCGCCGACGTTTTTGAAAGCAGCCGGGCTCACACCGCCAGAAGTGATGACCGGACGCAGCTTGATCCCCGTGTTGCGATCCGAGAAGTCCGGGCACGTTGATTCACAACGCTCGTTCGTCATCACCGGCCGCGAGCGACATGTGGAGAGTGCTCGCGATGACTTCCGACCGTACCCGCAGCGAGCGTTGCGAACTAAGGATTTTCTGTACGTCGTCAACTTCGAACCGGATCGCTGGCCGCTCGGCAACCCGTATGAACTCGACGACGGCAAGACGCCCGACCTGAAGTCGTTGGCGAACGAGACCTTCGTCACATTCCGCGACATGGACGCCAGCCCGACGAAGTCATGGCTCGTCGCGCACCGTCACGAGCCGCAATGGAAACCGTACTTCGATCGTGCCTTCGCCAAACGCCCGCGCGAGGAGTTGTTCATCCTCGCCGATGACCCAGATCAGATTCACAACGTGGCCGCCGATCCGAAGTACGACTCGATTCGCAAGGATCTGAACCAGCAATTGATGGCCGATCTGATTCGGACCAACGATCCGCGCGTGACCGGCGACAAACAGTTCTTCGAGAAGCCGCCACTGGCTGGGCCGCTCGCCGAACCGCGCCGCAATAAGAAATAGTAAGGCGGCGAAGCCGCAAATACGTAGCCGTCATCGCTCCGCGTGACGAGCCGATCGCTTCACCGACGCGGTTTGGTCATCCGGCTCGTCACGCGTAGAGTCGAGAGGTGGCGCGGTGTGAGCCGTTTCCACCTCCCGCTCATCGAACCGGACGGGCGGATTTCCCGCATCCGGCTCTCGGACAAGGATGGTTTCAACCAGTGTTGTTCAGGCGAGTCGCC
>JANNDA010000735.1:0-2110 GCA_031387195.1 Planctomyces sp.
GAAAAAGACGGTGATGGTGAGTCCGCTATGACTCGACCAGCGCGTCGAGGATCTCGCCGCACGACTCATGTGGGGAACTTCTCTTCGGCCGCTCGACTTACTGTTGCGAACGAAATTCGGAGGGTGTCATGCCGGTGGCGGATCGGAAGGCGCGGGTGAAGGCGCTGTGGTCGTAGAAGCCGCAGGCGTGGGCGATCTCGGCCACGGATTGTTCCGGATCGCGCAGCATCCGCGATGCGGCCGCGATCCGTGACTTGGCGATGAACTGGCTCGGCGTCAGACCGAAGAGCCGTTTGGTGAGACGAGCCAGTCGTTGAGACGACAGTTTGGAGCGGCGCGCGAGCCAGGCGGGAGTCACTTCTGACGAAAGGCTATGCTCGAACTCTTCGAGGGCACTTGCGAAGTCCTTGGGGATCTCGTGAGGCTCGACCTGCGCACGGACGTCGCGCGAGAAGCCGATCAGGCCAACGACGGCACCGCCGGAATCCAGCATCGGCAGCTTCGTCGTCAGACACCAGACCGGGTCGTGCGGTCGATGCCATTGCATTTCGAGATGGTCCACCAGCGGACGTCCGGTGCGCAGAACTCGCTCGTCCTGTTCGGTGGGAATCCGACCAAAGTCGCCGGGGCAGATGTCACGCGGGCATTTGCCGATGACTTGCGACTTGCTCTTCAATCCGTGCCGCGCCACCAGCGACTCGTTTACGGCCACGTATCGCCCGACAGCGTCTTTGACGAAGAAGGCCACGTCCGGCGAGCGGTCGAACAGCCGCTCCAACAACGCGACCTCCACCTGCGAAACGTGCGGCGGGTTGGCAGAGTCGGCGTGTTTTGTGCGCGGATTCACGGTTCGATGCGATTCTGAGCCAAGAGTCGTGTGGTCGCTGAGGATACAAATGAAAGTCGTGGCATAGGCTTCCAGCCTGTGATTCCGCCGGGAATCGCATGACAGGCTGGAAGCCTGTCCCACTTATTCAACAGTGCGATGGCCGACATTCTACCGGAGACATCCCATGAAGCCCTGCGTTGCCTTGATCTGTCTGGCGTTTCTCGCGGGAGCGAATCTAGTCGATGCCGCCGAGCCACCCAAAGCGGCCGGCCACCAGACAAAAATGATCGAAGGTTGGACGCTGCTCATCAGCGACGAGTTGTTGGAGAAAGACAAAGCCGCGACGGAGCGGGCCTTGGAACTGCTGACCGTGCAGCTTCAAGAGATTGTGCGTGCGGTCCCCGCCACGGCCGTCGTGAAATTGCGGAAAGTGCCGCTCTGGTTTTCTCCCGAATATCCCAAGGTGCAGCCGCGTGCCGAGTATCACCCCGGTGCGGGCTGGCTGCGGGAGAACAAGCGCGACCCGACGATGGAGAAGGGGATCGAATTCACAAACGTCCGCATCTTCGAGCGTGAAACCAAACGGATGCCGAACTTCGCGCTGCATGAACTGGCTCATGCCTATCACGACCGGGTGCTTGCCAAAGGCTTCGGCAATACGGACCTCAAAGCGGCGTTTGAAAAGGCCAAAGACAAAAGATTGTACGAGCGGGTCGAGCAACGCTTCGGCGACGGACGCTCGGCCAATGTGCGCGCCTACGCGATGACGAATCCGATGGAGTACTTCGCCGAGTGCAGCGAAGCGTTCTTCTCCACGAACGATTTCTTCCCGTTCACTCGCGAGCAGTTGGCGAAGCACGACCCCGACATGTTCGCACTCTTGAAGACGCTGTGGGGTGAGACCCCCAATGGATCGGCGGCGGAGAAGTCCGACGCGGAACCACAGCGGTTGCCAAAGCCCGACGGCAAGCCCGCCGACCACGGCAAGCCGGTGAAGGTTTATGTCATGCTGGGTCAGTCCAACATGCTTGGCTTTGGCCGCGTGGGGCCGAAGGAGACGCGCGGATCGTTGGAGTTCCTGGTCAAGGAGAAAGGCAAGTACCCGCACCTGGTTGATGACGCGGGCCAATGGACCACGCGACAGGATGTGCGGTACGTCCATGTGATGGATCAGCGCGGCGTCGATTACAAGGACATGGAGAAGTTCGGCGACGTCCGCAACGAATGGCTGACTCCGAACAAATCATTCGGTCCCGAGCTGGGCTTCGGGCATGTGATGGG
>JANNDA010000736.1:0-1620 GCA_031387195.1 Planctomyces sp.
CCAGACGACGGGCAAGAGTGCCCGTCGTCTGGAATTCGACGGGCAAGAGTGCCCGTCCTACGAACTCATTCTTGGACCGATTCCAAAGAGCATCATGCAAGGACTTGCGAAACAGATTGACGCGGCGACGGCACTGATCCGATGTCGCTGGCCGGTAATTCCGAAAGTCGGATTGATTCTCGGTACTGGCCTGGGTGGATTGGCCGAGCAAATTGCCAACAAAACCGTCATTCCTTACGCCGAGATCCCACACTTTCCCACATCGACGGTGCAGTCTCACGCGGGGCAATTGGTCTGCGGTGAATTGTGTGGCGTACCGGTCGTGGCAATGGAAGGCCGCTTTCATTTCTACGAAGGCTACTCGATGCAGCAGGTCACGTTTCCGGTGCGTGTGATGAAGGCTCTCGGAGCCGACACGCTGGTCGTGACGAACGCAGCCGGAGGTATGAATCCACACTTCGAGTTGTCCGACGTCGTGGTCATCGACGACCACATCAACCTGATGGGCGACAACCCGCTACGAGGCGTCAACGACGACACGCTCGGGCCGCGATTCCCCGACATGTGCGAGCCGTACTCGCGCGAACTCAGTGCGATCGCGTTGCAAGCAGCACTGGGACTCGGCATCACGGCTCACAAGGGAGTCTTCGTCGCCGTGGCAGGCCCGAATCTCGAAACCCGCGCCGAGTACCGCATGTTGCGGGGCATGGGAGCCGACGTGGTCGGCATGAGCACAGTCCCCGAAGTAATCGTCGCGGTTCATGCCGGCCTGAAAGTCCTCGGCTTCTCGATCGTCACCGACATTTGCCTGCCCGACGCGCTGGAATCTGTGGACATCCAAAAGATTCTCGCCGTTGCTGCGAAGGGTGGCGAGAAGTTGTCGCGGCTGATTCCGAAAGTGCTTGAGAACTTGAAGTCTGCATAACGTAGCCATCATCGCTCCGCGTGATGAGCCGAACGCTTCACAGCGCCTTGATCGCACGCGAATTGCGGACGCCGTAGAGCGTTCGGCTCGTCACGCGGAGCGATGACGGCTACGTTTCCGTCCCGTCGGCCAATCGGTCGGTCCCAAAGGGCCAGACTGGCGGGGCTGAGCAAAGCTAAGAAAGAGGATTTGAGAGCGATGTTTGAAAAAGTCGGTGACGCGAGTTTCATCAAGGGTGAGCATGAGGTGCTGAAGTTCTGGGAGCAGAACGGCATCTTCGACAAGCTGCGGCAGCAGAACGAGGGGAAGCCGAAGTGGAATTTCCTCGACGGGCCGATCACGGCGAATAACCCGATGGGTGTGCATCACGCTTGGGGACGGACCTACAAGGACGCCTATCAACGCTACTACGCGATGACCGGGCATGAGCTGCGGTATCAGAACGGGTTCGACTGTCAGGGACTGTGGGTCGAGGTTGAGGTCGAGAAGGAATTGAATCTCGGCTCGAAGACCGCCATCGCCGAGTACGGCATCGACAAGTTCGTCGATGCGTGCAAGCGGCGAGTGCTGAAGTTCGCGGCGCGGCAGACTGAGCAGTCGATTCGGCTCGGCTATTGGACCGATTGGGATGATCCCGACACGTTGCGGTTGCTGGCGTCGAAGATCGGGACCGATGAAGTCGTGACGATCACGAC
>JANNDA010000750.1:0-6269 GCA_031387195.1 Planctomyces sp.
CCAGCCGACCTCATCAGTCGAGCCATACGCCATGCCGTGCCTGAGCCCCGCTCCGGCCATCCAGACGGTGAAGCCGTATTGATTGTGATCGCGGCCCGCTCCGAGCACTCCCGCCGCCGATTGTGCGAACGGCGTGCGACCGAACTCCGACGTGAACACGATCAGCGTGTCGTCGAGCATCCCACGTGAACGCAGATCGCGGATCAGCGTGGCAATCGGTTGATCGATGCGGATCGCCTCGCGCGAGTGATTCTCACGCATGTCTTCGTGGCCGTCCCAATTGATGCGCGGCGAACCGAACGCTCCGCCGGAAAACATTTGAATGAACCGCACGCCGCGCTCCAACAAACGCCGTGCGAGCAGACAGCTTCGGCCAAAATCGACGGTCGATTTGTCATTCAATCCGTAAGACTCTTGAGTCGCCGCCGTCTCCGCGCCGAGATCGCTGACCTCCGGTACGGCAAGCTGCATCTTCGCCGCCAATTCATAACTGCGAATGCGAGCCACCAGCGCATCGTGTCCCGGCACTTGAGCCAGCTCTTCCTCGGCGACATCCGCCAAACCGGCCGGAGCCGTTCGCCGCAGATGCGCCTCGTTGAGTTGCCGCAGCATCGCACGCGAGGCCAATTCCGTCTTCGCGTCAATCGGCCGAGCCGGCTGCAAATCGTCAATCGCCGTACCGCGACTCCGAATCACCACCCCTTGATGTCGAGCGGGCAAAAAACCGTTCGTCCAATTGATCGAGCCGCTCGCCGGCAACCCGCGCGTGTCCGGGATGACCACATACGTCGGCAGATTGTCGCTGTCGTTACCGAGCCCGAAGGACAACCACGCTCCGATCGTCGGAAAGCCGTTGAGCCGAAATCCCGAACTCTCTTGAAACGTCGCCGGAGTGTGATTGCTGGTCTCCGCCCACATCGACCGAACCAACGACAGTTCGTCCGCAACTCCCGCAATGTGCGGCAACAGCTCCGACACCCACAAGCCGCTCTGACCGCGCTGTCGAAACTCCCAATCATTCATCCGCAGCAAACCGACTTGCCCAAAAAACACATCCGGCCGCTCGTCACCACCGAGCGGCTGCCCATGCCGCTTCGCCAATTCCGGCTTGTAGTCAAACGAATCAACCTGACTGAACCCACCGCAGGCCACGATATGAATCACCCGCTTCGCCTTCGGAGCAAAATGCGGCGGCGGATCACTCGCCTCCCCTGGTACAACCGCCGCTTGGAGTTTGTCATCGCGGAACAACAAACTCGCCAAGGCCGCCCCGCCGAGTCCGGTTTTCGTCCACGAGAAGAAATCGCGTCGGTTCAACTCTGCGTTCGACATTCTCCGGCCTCCCATTCAACGGCCTCTAGTTCTTACCGCGAGCGACTGAGAATGACTCAAGCCCCACCGAGCTTGTCTCGGTGGAAACGGGCCTTTGCACTACGGGCAATCTCACTGCGTAGTGCAAAGGCCCAAAAACCACCGAGACAAGCTCGGTGGAGTTTGAGTCAACTTTTCACGTGCGCGATACGTCACACCGTAAACGTGACTGCTTCGGACTTCCACCGCAATGGTGGCGTGCTCGGGTCCAGCAATCGAGCCGCGATGTTGTCGTCGGTCAGCGCGCGATAGCCGAGATAACTGGTCGTCAATCGCGGGTTAATTTCGATGAGCACCGGCTCTTCGTGGGGCAGGTTTCCAACGTGCCTTTGCTCTGTTGGCCGTTGATAATTGGGCACGTTGTAAACGTGCCCCACATCCGGCAACACGAGGTCGCAACCGACGTAGCCGGTCAGTCCCGGCACGGCACGACACGCTCGCTGAGCGAGCTGTTGGATAGCAATCGCCGACTCCGCCGAGATGTCCGCAGGAATTCGACCGCCCAAATATCGGAATCGGCCGTCATCGCTGAGATGCTGTTCCGCCACCGGCAAGACTTCGATGATCGAGCCGTCCGCGGCGATCAGCAATGCGACCGACAACGCCTTGCCGGGAATGAATGGCTGCTGGATCAACGACTCCGGATCTTCGAGGTCTTGCAGTTCGCACCAGGCGTTGAAGAAATCGAGCCCATTGCGAACTAGGAAGGTGTTTTGTGAACCCGCGCCGTCATCGGGCTTGATGATGATCGGCCAATCTTCCCATCCCTCTTTTGACTTCGCGAAGTCAAATCCTCTCGTCTCTGGCGTACTGATTCCTTGCCGGCTCAGCAGATCGCAGAGAGTCTGTTTACTCGTGGTTTGCATGAGCGCTGTCACGGTCGCTCCCACGAACCGGCGTTGTCGCCCCGGAGTCATCGAAAGCCGAACGATGCTGTCGAACTCGATTCGTCGGCTGAGTAATGCACCGTCTGTTTCCGGCGCGATGATCCAGACGGCATCGCTCTGTTCGACTTGTTCCGCAAACGCGAACGGCTTATTCAACGGCGAATGGACCAGACGGACGTCACAATTCTCGAGCGGGCACTCACCTAACCGAGAGTCCCACGTGGTGACAACTCGCACGCCGGGAATTCGTGACAGATCTTCGACCAGCGCGGTGAGCATCGCTCGCCCTTCACGAGCGAGCGATGTTTCTAATTGCTCGCCGGGCCATGCACCTCCGCAGACATATTCAGAGACGAAGATCTGCATGGTTCATTGCGATCAATCTACTCGCCCTTAGCGAACGTGAAGATCTGGCCGAATGGAGTCGTGAAATAGACTTCGCCCGCTTCGTCTTCGCCGTAGGTCATCACCGGCAGATTATCCCCTTGCAGGATGTAGTTGGCGGCGACTTTCTTGACTTTGTCGTCGTACTTCAGAGCCCACAGCTTGCCGCTGACGAAGTCGGCGTAGAGGTAGCAGCCGACGAGCTCGGGAACCTTCTTGCCGCGGTACACGACTCCGCCGGTGATCGACTTGCCGATGGTGTGGTTGTATTCCCAAATCGGCTCGATCAATTCCGGCTTCTTGTCGGAACCCTCTTTGAATTTGTGCATTCCTTCGCGGAGGTTCCAGCCGTAGTTGCCACCCTTGGTGATGAGGTTGATCTCTTCCCACAGGTCTTGTCCGACATCGGCCTGCCACAGAACGCCGGTTTGGCGATCGAAGCTCATTCGCCACGTGTTGCGGATGCCCATTGCGTACGCTTCAGTTGCGGCTCCGGCTTGACCGACCCACGGGTTGTCTTTCGGAACGGCGTACTTCTTGTCGGCATCTTGGTGATCGACGTCGATGCGCAGAATCTTGCCGAACATCGTGTTGGGGTTTTGGCCGTTCTTGTGCGGATCGTTGCCCGCGCCGCCATCGCCGAGACCAATGTAGAGGAAGCCATCAGGACCGAAGGCGATCGTGCCGCCGTTGTGATTCCAGTACGGCTGCGGGATGCGGAGGATTTGTTCTTCCGAGGCCGGGTCGGCCTTGTTCGGGTCGTCCTTCGAGACTTTGAACCGCGAGATCACCGAGATGTGCGGCACCTCGGTGTAGTACATGAAGAACTCGCCGTTCGTTTTGAATTTCGGATGGAACGCCAGACCGAGGATTCCCTCCTCGAACTCTTGATCCTTGTAGACCGTCTTCTTTTCCCATTCCAAGAAGATCTCGGCCTCTTCGACATCGGGGTTGTTCGGAAACACATGAATCTGACCCTGCTGCGAACAGACGAAGATGCGGTTCGTGCCGTCGCCAGCATTCGTCAGCAACACCGGCCGACGGAATTTGAGTTCTGGAAACGCTCGCACGGCTTTGATCGCCAATGGCGTATCAGGCATCGGCTGCGGCGGATCTTGGGACAACGAGACGGCGGTCAGGGACAACGTGATTGCCAACACAGTCACAGTACGAAACGAAAAAGAGGCGATCATTGAATCTCCGGAGTGACTAAGGGTTCTCGAGGGGAGTTGATTTCAAACGAATAACAAACACAAATCCCAATCAGTTGTCGTGACTGTCCAACCAGTTTTTGAGCTTCGGGAACGTTTCGCAGGTCACCACGAAGTTCAATAATTGCTCCTTGGTCTTTCGTGGGAGCGCAAGTAAGCGAGCCTGCAACGGCATTGGCATGACACCGAATTTCGTTTTGGTCACGGAGAGAACGATGCGATCGAGCTGTTGGTCCGCACCGCGTTTCTCTCCGCGTTTCTCTCCGCGTTCCTCTCCAATGCGAATCAAGTCCTTGCCGGATTGCGTTTCTTCCAATTCTGGTAATTCACCGAGCAACATGATTTCGATCTCCCGTTTGCCTTTTTGAGGGAATCGTTGTTCCAACCAATCCACGAATACTGAAGTCAGCACTTTTTTACGATGCAGTCCTAAGTTGCTCCGTTGAATGCTGCGAAAATGCGTGACAGCCTGCTCCTCCAGCACATCATCCTGATCGATCATCAACGGTTGAAAAACGGCTGCCAGCGGATGTGCGGGATGAGTCTTATCAAAGTCCGTCAGTAAGTCGCGAAGCACGAACGATTGCACGACACGATCCCAAGGAGACGTTCGCGGGTCAAGTTGCTTTTCGCTGAAGAAGATCATTCCGCGAACCGCCCTCATGCCATGCGATTCTTGAACGGCGACCATTTCAGAAATCGTCCGTGTGTAAATCGTGGGATCACGGCGAAATTGAAACTCAACAATCGTCAGCGGCTGACTCTTGTCGTCCGGCACGATCAATCCGTCAGTGTCGCGTTGCAACGCTTTGACGGTGAAAGACCGCCACTCACTTTTACCAGGAGACTCCAAGCCTGCCAGTTCAAACAACCAATCGGGACAGGCCGCGAAAATTTGGAATAGTTGTTTGTCGGTATTCACGAAAAGATCTCAGCCCAGTCAACTCGAAATCAAAGACTCATTCATCCGGCAACGTCGGGCCAACCGGTGACAGCCACTTCGGGGGCGGAACCTGCGGCATTCGAGCCACCAGCAACAAGACGCCGATGAGGATCACCAGAATCGGGACTTCGGAATCGATCGTGAGATAACCAGTCTGCCGCAACACCGACATTAGGCTGCTGATCAGGAAAACGGGACCGACCACGACACTGACTTTGTCAAAACCCAACAACACAAAGCAGAGCACCCCAATCGAGGCCATCCCCAGAGTCCAAATCCAATTGATCTGCGGGGCGATCCCTTGCACGGTCAACAGCCAACCGACTCCGACGGTGATGATCAGGATCGGAATCGCGAGGCTTTTGCTGCGGTCACTCATCGTTGAGTTCCTACGAACTTGAGGATGGACGAGACAAATTTGATTCCGTTTCAAACAAGCACCACTCGCCAGCGAGTGGTCGAGTTTCGCGTGTATTTCACCGCTCGCTGGCGCGTCGTGCTTGTTACGCAACCGCTTCTCACGGAATTAATCGCGATCCTTGATGACCTCTTCCGGATCGAGGTTCAGTTTCTTGCGTTCCTCTTCGGACGGAACTCGCAGCGGGCGGACAACTCGAAAGCCGACATGCAGGGCGTCGGTGAAGTACCAGATGCTCTTGGGAATCTGCGGGTCTTGGATTTTCCAATCCTTCTTCGAGAAGTACCGCGCGGCCGAGCGCAAGCCCTTCGGGTCATCGTCCCACGAACCACCTCTGACGGCGAGCGGATAAAGTTTTGTAACGACGGCCAGTGGATTCAGGCGATTGGTTTCTTTGGCTAGCGCGGCGTAACGATCCGGGATGTACTGATCGAGGCACCATTCCGAAACGTTGCCGTGCATGTCGTGCAGGCCCCACGGATTCGGCTTCTTCTTGCCGATCGGATGGTACTTCTCATCGCAGTTATTGAAGTGCCAAGCAAACTCGTCGATCTTGCCGGGATCATCGCCAAACGAATAAGCGGTCGTCGTACCAGCGCGAGCGGCGCGTTCCCATTCCGCCTCGGTGGGCAAGCGGTAGTAGTGGCCGGTCTTTTCGCTGAGCCATTTGCAATACGTCTTCGCGGCAAGCTGCGTCATGCAGATCGCCGGATAGCCGTCGTGTCCCATGCCGAAGGTCATGTCGGTGTATGGCTTCGTCGGTCGAGTGACCGCATCGGCCTTCGGGTCAAGAGCGGTCGGCGTCAGGTTCAAAGTCTTGCGACGTTGAATATCGAGATTGAAGCTCCAGATGTCGTACTCGTTCCAAGTGACTTCGTGCTTGCCCATCCAGAACGGTTCGACTTTGACCTTCACTTGCGGGCCTTCGTCTTTTTCGCGATCAGCCTCAGTGTCCGGGCTGCCTACGGAAAAATCGCCACCCGGAACCGCGACCAAGTCAAACGAGACTTCGGTCCCCGGAATTGTTTCCTTATAGCCCTTCATCTCTTTCTCGG
>JANNDA010000830.1:0-1717 GCA_031387195.1 Planctomyces sp.
AAATGTGGGACAAAAAAATCAGGCAGATCGCAAAACACTTTTGGGTCGAACGCACTCGCATTGGCCGTACTTCGCCGACTTGATCTTTCTGCATTTCCGGCGGCTGTGATACGTTCCAGTGCTGGTCCGAGTCTGCTTCGGATTGTCGTCGCAATTGAGCGTCAGGAGGCATCGCTGGTGAGCAACAAATTGACTGATGGTCCGCGCCGGATGGCCATTCCGCGCAGTCGCCGGTTGGTGATTGATCTGATGCGGCTCCACAAGCAGGTGCCGACCACCGCGCATGATCGTATCTGTGACTTGAGTGTTGCCGCTGCCGCTCGTGCTAACGCCAATGCGCGCGTTTCATGGCCGATGTTGTTTATCAAGGCGTATGGCTTGGTGGCTCAGAAATATCCGCAACTGCGGCAGTTCTACATGGGCTGGCCGTGGCCGCATCTGTACCAGCATCCGAGCAGCGTCGCGACCGTGGTGACGTATCGTGAGGTGGCTGGTGAGTCGTGGCTGTTTTGGTCTCGGTTCTTACAACCCGAGCGTCAGAAGCTGACGGACATGCAGACCAAAATGGACGAGTATCAGACTGGGCCGGTCGAAAAAATGTTCTTCAAGCAGTGGACCTTCAGTGCTTTGCCAAGCCCCTTGCGGCGAATTATTTGGTGGTGGACTTTGAATGTCTCCGGTCAGTCGCGAGCCCGCAGGACAGGCTCGTTTGTGCTCTCGACGATCGGCTCACGCGGGGCAGAAATTCAACATCCGCCCGGTTTTCTGACTGGCAACCTGACGTTTGGACCGATCGACAAGCAGGGGCGTTGCCGAGTCACCTTGGCCTACGATCACCGGCTGCTCGACGGTCGAATGGTGGCCGACATCCTGGCGGATTTGGAGCACGCATTGAATGGAGTGATCGCCGCTGAATTGGAATGTTTGAGCGTCGTAAAGACGAATGTGATTCCGCTGGTGGCATAGGAACGAGGCGGGATTGACCGGTTTTTCGCCGCGACGTATACGACGCGGCCTTTAAGTCGGCAGGGAGCCGGCTGTTCGCGTGCGGCAGGGAAGTCATGAAACGCAGTTCGCCAACCACCTCTTGCGCGAGCGAGTCTTCGTCCGGTATTCATCGCCGGTCAACGCCGACTGATCGCGCCGTCGCCAGCCATGATCGCGGCGATGTGGACCACTGGGTGGCCATGATCAACGCGGAACTCGATGCCGACGATGTTTGTGAATCGGAAGTTGGTGGCAGACTCCCAACGCCTGTGATCGATCACAAAACGGTGGAAGTGACCATCGAATTCGGTCGCACGTTGATCGAGGAATCCGCACCGACACTCGTTGCCGGATCACTGATTCAACTCGACCAACTTGTGGACGAACCGGTGGATCTTGTTGTCGATGGGCGAGCCATTGCACGCGGCGAATTGATTGTGGTCGATGGCAAGCTCGGCGTGCGCGTGGTTGAATTGCTGATGCTGTTCTTCCTCGGTTTTGTCCTCTGTTCAGCGACGGTTCACGCAGAAGAGCGAGTGCGAACTGGGCCACGAGTGGCGATGCCTGAAATCGACGAACCATTCGACGAATCATTGAGTTCAACGCAGCCCTCTCGACCAAGTAAGACGAACTTGCGGAGTATCCTCGGCGATTCCGATACGCAGTTCCCGAGCGAACGAACTGTGAAAGCCGGAAAAAACACGCCGATCACGCTGTCGCCTCCGTCTTC
>JANNDA010000763.1:0-3808 GCA_031387195.1 Planctomyces sp.
CATCGGGTATCGATGTTATTGGAGCCTGCTAAATGTCTGGCATACATGCCTTCTTTTTTCTGTCCCCATTTTTCTGTCAGCCCCCCTCGCAATGCTTCAGGCCGAGCCAATTGCCGCACCATTTCAAGCTGGCACCGCGAAGGTCGAGATCACTCCGTCCGCAGAGAGCGCCGTCGATCTGCTCGGCCAACCGCTGCGGCTGCGCGACCCGCTCTTCGCGCGAGTGCTGGTGCTCAAGGACGAGAAGGTTTCGATCGCGATTGTCTCCGTGGACTTGATCGTCTTCGCGTCACAGAAAGTGATTGCCGAAGCGAAGGCGAAGTGGGGCGTCGATCATGTGATCCTCAGCGCGACGCACACTCATGCGGGAATGAATCCGCGAGGAATGATCATCAAGCCGCCGGCCGCGCCCGATTGGACGCGCAGCGGCAAAGCTCCGGACGAGACGGTCGATTGGCCGGGACTCTCGGCCGATCCGTGGTACGCCGCGACTGAAGCAAAGATCGTGGCGGCGATTGGCCAAGCGATGCAGAATCGTTTTGCCGCTCGGATCGTGGCGGGCAAAGGGCCGTTCGAGAGTGCGTACATGGCTCACAACCGGCGGCTGGTGCGCGACGGTCGTGTCAGTGCGCTGTGGGAGAACCCCGACCGTCGGCCGACTCAGCCAGTCGATCCGACCGTCGGTGTCATCCGAGTCGAAGACCTGTCGGGCAAGCCGCGAGCGTTCGCCGTGCATTACGCCTGCCATCCGGTCGCGCTGATGGGAGCCGGAGCCGTCTCGCGCGACTTCCCCGGCGCGATGGTCGATTACGTCGAACAAGAACTCGGCGACGATTGCTTGGCCATGTTCCTGCAAGGAGCTCAAGGTGACCTCGACCCGTATGACCTTCACAACCTGCGTGGCGAGAACCGTTTCAACATTGCTCGCCAAGCGGGGATCTCGTTGGGTAAGGGGGCGTTGCGTGTGGCGAAGGAACTCAAAGGCTCGGGACAGAGTCTCAAGCTACAGGTCAAAGAGAGTTTGCTGACGATCCCAAACCGCAACGGCAACAAGACGACCGATGTCGGCTTGCTCACCGTCATCATCAATCACGATCTCGCGTTCGTCGCGATCCCCGGAGAACCGTTCATTCAGCATCAACTTGACCTGACCGAGAAATCACCGATCAACAACACGTTCATTCTCGGCCTGGCCTATCACGGCAAAGGGACGCCATTCGTCGTCTACATTCCGACCGTGCAAGCCGTGAAGGAAGGTGGCTACGGCGCGACCGAGTGCAGCTTCCTGGCCGCCGACGCCGGCGAAAAGATGGTGGCCGAAGCAGTGCTTGCGATTCGACAACTCATCAATTCAAAAGAGCAAGTTCGATGAGAATGAACTCAATCACATGGGCCGTCACTCTGTTAATGGCCGGTCTGGCGATGAACTCTGTTTGGGCCGATGAGGTGCCGAAGCCGATCAAGGTGTTGCTCATCGGCAACAGCCAATGCCCAACGATTGTCGGCCAACAATTGCTGGAGAAGTTAGCGGCGTCCGACAAGGGCGAGCGGCCCATCAAGGTCGGCGGCTGCATCAAAGGGGGGAGAAGCAGCCGGTGTTTGCCGACCCGAAACCGCTGGAAGGGCCGGACGGCTTGCGGTTGAGTGTTCCGATCGCAGGTCAGCGGGATTCCGTCGGGGCGCTGTTCACCGACGAGCGTCTGCGTGGCCAGGGAAAGAAGGCGTTCGTTCTCGCTTGATACTCCAGGTATTCGGGGCGGCGGCCGGTGATTGTTTTTTCGAGCAACGTGACTCCCGAGACCTTCAGCAAGAGCAACGACATCAGCAGCGGGCTAAAGATCGTCCACAAGGCTCCACCCGACGCGGCGATCAAGTACAGGCCCCACCAGATGCAAAAGTCGCCGAAGTAATTCGGATGCCGAGTCAACCGCCACAAGCCGCGGTCCATGACTCGGCCGGCGTTTTGTGGATCGACTTGAAAGCGCGCCATCTGAAAATCACCGACCGCTTCAAAGAACATCCCGACGCTCCACAAGCCCACGCCAGCCAGATCAAGCCAGCCGAGCGGCAGCGCGGACGTTGCGACCAGCGCGGCTTGAATCGGCAGCGACACAATCCACAGGATGAGACCCTGCAACAAAAAGACGGTCAGCAAGCTGACCCACCAAAAACGCGGGCCGTGATAATCCCGCATCGCTCGGTAGCGTCGGTCTTCGCCGTGCCCCCAATTCCGCCACAGCAAATACAGCGACAGCCGCAGGCCCCAGATCGTTGTCAGCGTGACGAGCAGCCACGATCGCTCAACGGCCTGCGCCGGCGGAGTCGATGCCAGAGTGAACCAAGTCACGAGGACAAACCCGGTTCCCCAAAATGGATCGACAATGCTGGCGTCGCGGCGCGCGAGGCTCAGCAACCACAGGCACGTCAGCGTGGCCGTGACGACCAGCAGCGAACTCAGCAACATCGTCGTCAGTGGCGTCATCGATTACTTCCAGTAGCCAATCTCGCCAGGGCTTGTTGAATTTCTCGTGGGATAGGCTTCCAGCCTGTCAGCATTGTGAACAATCGCGTCATTTCTGCCCTGCGCCGACAGGCTGGAAGCCTATCCCACGACTTTTTCAACACGCTCGCCAGAGATTGGGCGCATGCCCTGACGCGAACCCAATCTCTGGCGAGATTGGCTACGGTGCCATGAACTGTCAGGGCAAGTTTCCATTCGGCTGCAGCAGCGAGTGTGACACAAACCATTCGGTCCCGTTCACGTATCCGAATAGCTCGGCGACGGCGAGGAAGAACAATCGCCAGCGGTGAAACCAGCGTCGAGCCGCATCGCGGCCATAGATTGCTTCGAGAATCGGCAGCACGTCGCGGCGGCGGGCATCCAGATTCGCCAGCCATGCCTCGGATGTCCGTTGATAATGCGTGCCCTCCCAGCGCCATTGCCGGATGACCGTCATGTGCCGATCGAATCGCCGCAGCATGTTCTCGCTGGGCATCAAGCCGCCGGTGAAGAAGTAGCGGCCCATCCAGTTCGCGTCTCCGTCCGTTTCAAACGGATACGCGAATTGGCGATGACAGAAATGATGCACGAACAGTTTCCCATCGGATCGCAGCCAAGAAGCGATCCGTTCCAACAACCGCTCGTAGTTCCGCATGTGCTCAAACATTTCGACGGAGACGACGCGGTCGAAGTGCCGTGGTGCGGCCTCGAACTGATTCATGTCGGCCGTGAGGACGCGCAGATTCGTCAGTCCGCGCGAGGCCGCTTCCGCTTCGATGAACCGTCGTTGCGGAGCCGAATTCGAGACCGCCGTGATCCGGCTGTTGCGAAACCGCTCGGCCATCCACAGCGAAAGCGAACCCCAACCGCAGCCAAGTTCCAGAACGTCCTGGCCATCGGCGAAGTCCGCTCGCTCGCAAGTGATGTCGAGTGACGCCGCTTCCGCTTCCGCCAGCGAAGTGTCGGTCGTTGGCCAGAAGCACGAGCTGTATTTGCGATGCGGGCCGAGGACGGCGGCGAAGAACTCCGGTGGCAATTCGTAATGTTGTTCGTTGGCTTTTTCCGGAACGGGGGCGATTGGCCCGGAACGCATCGACTCGACGAACCCTTCGAGTGCGCGCGAATTCGCGACGTCATTGCCGCGATCGCAGTCGCGCAGACGCTGCTCACACAGTCGCCGAATCGCTGCGCGCGTCAGCACATCCGGGATCAATCCGCGTTCGACGGCATCCAGGCTCAAAGACAACAGACTCATGCCAACCTCCACTCCGCCGCACGCTTGCCGATCACGACCGTGTCACGTTGGCA
>JANNDA010000787.1:0-8605 GCA_031387195.1 Planctomyces sp.
AAAAAATGCCGGGCCAGTCTTCGAGGTATGGCACGCGATCAATCGTGGCTCAAAATTCCTCAAACGCACTCAGCGTCCCGACGGTTCGTGGCTGCCGTTGTGGTTTGGGAATCAGCACGCTCCGAACGACGAGAACCCGACGTACGGAACGGCCAAGGTGTTGGCGGCGTTTCAGGCGTTGGGGCGGATGTCGGACGAGTCGGCCGTGCGCGGCGTGAGGTGGCTCGTCGAGAACCAAAACCCCGACGGCGGCTGGGGCGCGGGACTGGGAACTCCGTCAAGCGTCGAGGAAACCGCACTGGCACTCGAAGCGCTGTTGGGCCAACGTAGCCATCACGCTCCGCGTGATGAGCCGAGCGAGGAGACAGCGCGGAGTGAAGATCGGGCGTCGATCTCGGAATCGGAACCACAGAACCGTTCGGCTCCTCACGCGGAGCGTGAAGGCTACGTTGATGGGATCGAAACCGCCATTTCGCTCGGATTATCTTGGTTAATCGCTCGTGTCGAAGACGGTCGATTCCGGGAACCGTCTCCCGTCGGTTTCTATTTCGCCAAGTTATGGTATTTTGAGGCCCTGTATCCGCTGATCTTCACCGTCGCGGCGCTCCGCAAAGCAATGGTGATCGAAGATCAAGAACGAACTTAGCGCGATTAGGGGTCAGGTCTTCAGATTTCAATTTTGGTGCCGGGAACGGGACGACGCGTTGATCGGAAGTTTGTCCGGTCGATGACGTCGGTGCCCGTAATCAAGACCAAAATTGAAATTTGAAGACCTGACCCCGGCCGACGCGTGACAGGAATAAAACATGTCGATTGCCACTCAACTGCGAGAGCCGGAAGATCGGATCGAGCAGCATCATGCCGAGGAAGATTTTACTCCCGCCATCGAACGCCGGAACGGGGACGCTCCGGCACGGCGGCGAACCTCAGACATCCAAGATGACGACGATGAGCCGACGCCGAAGCGGAAGAAGATTCGCTCCAGTACCTCGCATTTGAAGATCGTGCCGGAAACGTTGGATCTGCGCGAGACGCTAAAGGCTCGGACGATTGTGTATGCGGAGACGCTCGATCGATCGAAACCGTTCAATCGGGCACAGCTTGAGGTATGGGCTCGCGTGTTGTTGAACGAGATGGGCTTGCCGGAAAAATATCTCGGCTTCACGGCGGTGATGATCGGCAATGCGATCTGGCGGCGGCAGTTTTTGGCGACGCCGTTTGAACGTCGGATGTTGCTGTTGCCGCACTGCCTCAAGCATGCTGAAGGCTGTCCGGCCGAGTACACCGAATTCGGCCTGGATTGCGAGCGCTGCGGAGCGTGCTCGATCGCCGACTACAAAGTGAAGGCGGAACAACTGGGCTACAAAGTGCTGGTGGCGGAAGGTTCGCCGATCGTGTTGAAGATCATCGTCGGTGGGTACGTGGACGCGATCCTGGGTGTCGCGTGCTTGAACGTGCTGGAGAAGGCGATCGACAAAGTGCTGATCGCCGGTGTGCCGTCTTACGCCGTGCCTTTGCACTCCGGCGATTGTCATAACACGTCGCTCGATGAGTCGTGGATCTGGGAAGTCATCGACAAGTACGAACCGATGCCGAACCCGCGAGTCACCGGTTATGTCTCGATCATGCGTTCGGCGAATCGGCTGTTCGACGAAAACTTCGAGCGACTGCTGCCCCGAGTTCGCAGCAAGACGCCGGAGTCGGCCGCAACGCCGCTCGGCAAGACCGAGGATGTTGCTTACGACTGGCTGAAGACCGGCGGACGACGGTTCCGACCGTTCATCACGCTCGCGGCTTATGACGCCGCGACCGGTGGGGCTCGTTTGAAGAATTTTGAATCCAGCGAGCATCAGTTCGAGTTCTCCGATTCGGTCGCTCGCGTGGCGATGTCGATCGAAGCGTTTCACAAAGCCTCGCTGGTCCATGACGACATCGAGGACGACGACCTCTTCCGCTACGGTCGCGAGACACTGCATCGCAGTGAAGGACTCGGCCCGGCCATCAACATCGGCGATCACCTGATCGGCCTCGGTTACAAGCTGATCGCCGCAGCTCGCCGTAGTGCAAGCTTCCAGCTTGCAACTCCCGCGAAAGATAGCTCGTCAACTGAGCAATCGGTGTCATCGTGCGAGCCAGAACGGCGCGAGCCTGGGGAGTTGCAAGCTGGAAGCTTGCACTACGGGCTTGGAGCCGACGCGGCTTGCGACATCCTCGAACGCATGGCCGCTGCCCACATCAAGCTGTGCGATGGCCAAGGTGCCGAGATGTACTGGCAGTCGAAGCCGACGCTCGACTTCACGCCAGTCGATGCGCTGCAAATCTATGCCTTAAAGACGTCCCCCGCATTCGAGGCCGCGCTGTATTCCGGCTTGCGCATGGCTGGTTCGGTCGAGAAATACGAGCAGATGATTCCGCAGTTCTGCCGACACCTGGGGATCGGTTTTCAGATTCTCAATGACCTGAAAGATTGGCGTGGCGACAGCGATAACAAACTGGTCGCGGGTCAAGACGCGCTCGCGTTGCGACCGACGGTCATGATGGCCCTGGCTTGGCAAGCGGCCAACGCCGAGCAACGCGAACTCATGGAACGCTGCTTCTTCGACCGCGAGGAAGAGGACGGCATCCGTTTCAATCGCGTCCGTCGTTTGTTCGAGGAACTCGGCGTCTTTGAGAAAGCCGAACGTCTCATCGAAAAATCGCGAGACCGCGCGGAACTCCTGTCCGACGACCTCGAGTCCGACGAAATCCGCCAGCTTCTGTACTTCCTGGTCGATACCGTCCTCTCCGACGAAGAAGACAAAGACCCGCGCGGTTCGATGCCCAAGCCGTCATCAATCCTCGTGCAATTGCCGGTAACGACACTGTGACGCATTTCCGATTCTTTAGATTTGCATGAGTGCCGAAGAATCACCTCGTTATCCGAACTCGATTGTCAAAATTTTCTTGCATGAACGATCGGCAGACGGAATTTGATTTCGCAAGCAATCCCTTGCAGCTCATGTCTGTGGATGAAATCTATGCACGCGCTGATGAGTCGTTGCTAGAAGCACTCGCGGAAGATCGGCGGATCGAGCGAAAGTCCGCAAAGTTTTCGGGAGATAGCCTTGGCGAGTATTTCTCGATGTGGGCCAACACCAATCCGAACGGTGGCCTGATTGTTTCTGGCATGAAGGACAAAGGGGGCTTTGAAGGTTGCAGCCGGCTTTCGCCGGATGATCTCAATCGACTGGAAAAAGTCGGTCATATCTTTTGCCCGGACGCCAAATACGAGTCGAAGCGAATCCCAGTGGCGAACGTCGCGGGGAAGAAAGACTTTGTGGTACTTTTTCGCGTGTATTACCGACCGAACATGGTCGTCCGAACGAGCAACGGTAAAGTCTTCACCCGAATCGGCGACAGTAGGACGGAAATCAAAGGGGCACAGATCACCGAGTTACAAGCCGACAAAGGCGAGCTGAGCTTTGAGCAGCAATCTTGCAATCTCAAATGGCCACGCGAGTTCGACCAAGATGCAGTAGCACAATTCGTCTCCAATGTTCGAGCAAAACGCGGCTTGTCGGAGAGTTTGACTTCTGAGGAAGTCCTCAACGTTCGCAGGCTCGGTGAGATCGAGTCTGGATCGTTCACACCGAACTTTGCGTGTGCTTTGTTGTTGGCGAAAGACCCGCAGAAAATTGTTCCGGGCTGCAAGATTCGCTTCCAGCGTTTTGAGGGTCAGCTTGAGAAAACGGGCGAGCGGTACAACGCCGTGAAAGACTTGTTCCTCGAAGGGCCGGTCCCAGATTTAATTCGACAGATCGAACAAGTTCTCGAATCGCAGTTACGAACGTTTTCGCCGTTAGACGCCAAGGGGAAATTCTTTCCCGTTCCGGAGTACCCCAAGCTGGCTTGGTACGAAGCGGTCGTGAATGCTTGCGTCCATCGCTCGTATGGCAATGGCATGAAGAACATGCCGATTTTCGTCAAGATGTTCGATGATCGTCTGGAAATCGAAAGCCCCGGTCCGTTCCCACCATTTGTCACTCCGAAAAATATCTACGACGTGCATCATCCGCGAAATCCGGAGCTCATGGATGCGATGTTTTATCTGGAGTATGTGAAGTGTGCACACGAAGGAACTCGACGAATTCGTGACACGATGATCGGCTTGAAGCTACCTAACCCGGAATTCAAGGAGTCGGCCAGTGGAAGTATTTCTGTCACCGTGGTTCTGCGGAACAACATCAAGCAACGCCGAGCCTGGATCGACCGCGATGTTTCTACGATTGTCAGCGAGGCGATTGCCGCCGACCTTTCGGAGCCAGAGAAGCGACTATTGAACTGGGTTGCCGAGCACGGCGCAATCACCATTAGCGATGCGAATAAGTTGCTCGATATCACTTGGCACAAAGCACGAAAGCTTTTGATCGGCCTCGCCGAAAAACGAGTCTTGCAATATGTGAGATTCCGAACTTTTGAGAAAGATGTTCGTGATCCCAAAGCATTCTTCAGGCTTCGCAGTTCTGCGCCGCTCCCAGAAGGCGGCTTTGAACAAAAAGATTTGACGTAAACTCATCGAAGAATGTGCAGGGTTTCAATTGCCGTGTTTTCAATTTGATTTGATGACGAGTGACGTCCAAACTTCCGCCCGACACGGTCGGTGGCATACACCGCACGGGACTGTTGAGACGCCGGCGTTCATGCCCGTCGGGACACAAGCGAGCGTCAAAGGTTTGATGCCGGAGCAACTTCGCCGGGTCGGCGTGCAGAAGGTGTTGGCGAATACCTATCACTTGGCTCTGCGACCGGGACCGGAGGTCGTGGCGGAATTGGGCGGCCTGCACGGTTTTATGAACTGGGACGGGCCGATCCTCACGGACAGCGGTGGGTTTCAAGTCTTCTCGCTGACGTCGTTGCGGAAGATTGATGACGAGAAGGTCGTGTTTAAGTCACATCTCGATGGCAGCATGTTGGAGCTTTCCCCCGAACGAGCGATGCGAATTCAGGAGATGTTGGGCGCAGATTGCATCATGTGTCTGGATGAGTGCCCGCCAGCGGATGCCCCGCGCGAGAAGATTGTGGCTGCGGTTGATCGAACGACGCGGTGGGCCACTCGATGTCGCGAATCACATCAACGAACCGATCAGGCTCTGTTTGGCATCGTCCAAGGAGCGACCGATCGCGAACTCCGTGAACGCTCGGCGGCGGGGTTGTTGCCGCTCGACTTTCCGGGCTATGCGATCGGTGGTTTGAGTGTGGGTGAACCGCCCGCGCAAATGTACGCGACGCTCGACTTCACCGTGCCGCTGTTGCCGGCGAACAAGCCGCGCTACTTGATGGGGGTCGGAACTCCGACCGATTTGTTGGAAGCAGTCTGTCGCGGGATTGATTTATTCGACTGCGTGATGCCGACTCGCAACGGCCGCAATGCTCTCGCTTTCACCAGCCAAGGGGCGCTGCGATTGCGAAACCTCAAGCATCAGCGCGATCCGGGGCCGCTTGATCCGGAGTGTGATTGCCCGTGCTGCACGGGATTTAGCCGAGCGTATCTTCGGCACTTGTTCATGACCGGCGAAATGCTGGGACCAATTTTGGTCTCGTGGCATAACATCGCCTTTTATCAAAATCTGCTCAAAGGAATGCGTGCAGCCATCGAACAGGGCCGTGCCTCCGAGTTCCGAGCCACGCAATTGGCAAAGTGGCGGGCATGAATGGCTCTCGGCGAGAGCCGCATTTGCAGGCCGTTTTGGTGCTCAAGTCTCGCATTCAGCGGGGAGTAAACAACACTCGGCGCGGGTTTCCTCGCTGCTTGCCCGCTGGGGAAGCCAACTCTAAACTACGCCCCTTCTCGACGATCGAGTTTTTCAGCGGAACGCCTTACGGGACTTCAGGTCACGGCATTTTGCCGACTCAGAACAGACCGCTTTTTGTAGAAGTCACGCACGCTCAAACATCGGATTTGGACTTCAAGTATGGACTTTTCGTTGGTGATTTCTCTGCTCGCAGAAGCAGAACCTGCGGCGCAACAGCCGCAAAATTTCGGCGAACTGCTGCGGGCGATGATGCCCATGTTTCTGATGATGGCCGGGCTGATGTATTTCATGTTGATCAGGCCACAAGGCCGCGAGCGCAAGCAGCGTGAGGCGTTGCTGAGCAGTCTGAAAAAGAACGACCGAGTCGTGACTTTGTCAGGGATCATCGGCACCGTGACCAGCTTCTCAAACGACGGCAAAGAGGTGACGTTGCGCGTGGATGACAACGTCAAACTGCAATTCTTGCGGAGCGCGATTCAAGGCCCACTGTCCGACTCGCCTCCTGCGGAACCGGCCAAGCCAACGGGAAATTGATCCGCGGCGAATTCTGAAAAATGGGCTTCTGAAACTGACTTTGAGGATAAGATTCGATGAACGATTTTTCGATGGGTATGGCGCTCTTAGCCGAGGTCGCAGACAAAGCGGCCGAGACGGTCAGTGTTCCAAGCGTGAACTTGGGTGCTCGGCTGCTGGTGCTGATGGCGCTCTGCGGTCTGCCCTACGTGGCGGGAGCCTTTTTGTCGCGAGCGCTCCAGTTGAAGGAGTTTTCAAATCGCATCGGCACGGTGTTGTTTGCTTTCACGCTGGGGTTAGCACCGTTCGGCTTCGCGATGGTGAATGCGGGCGATGTCAGCGGATGGAGAGGTGCGATGAGGTTGGGTATCGACCTGGCTGGCGGTACGAACCTGATCTATCAAGTCGAAACCAAAGACGCGCTCGCCGAGGGAAAAGATATTTCCGCCGCGATGAACCAATTGGTGCTCACGATTCAGAAGCGAATCAACCCTTCGGGCACAGAAGAAGTCGCTGTTCGCCGCGTTGGCGCGGATCGCATCGAGATCATCATTCCGGGTAAGGATCTCGGTGTTGTCGAGGACAAAAAACGCAGCATGACGCGGATCGGCAGCCTGGAATTTGGCATCGTGGCCAACTCACGCAACCACAGCAGCATCATCTCCCAGGCGAAAAAGTTGCCTCCGACCGGAGACAAGGTGTTTGAAGGAACTCGACTCATTGCGTCGTGGCGAACAGTCTCTAAGAGCGGCGAAGTTCCTTCGAGCGGTACTGCACAGGTTGCGATCCGTAACGTTCAACGCAAAGACGCCAAGCTGGGCAAGGACGTTCCGGTTACGCAGGTCTTGATCCTCCAGGAGAAAGAAGATGACGTTGTCACAGGACGTTATTTGACACGAGCGACGGTCGGACTCAATGAAAAGGGAGAAGCGGCTGTCAACTTTTCGTTCAACGGCGAAGGGGCCTCGCGGTTCTTTCGACTGACAAATACCAACCGACCGACGAACGACGGTCACAAGCGACAACTGGCGATTCTGCTCGACGGCCAATTGCATTCGGCACCGAATATCAACTCGACCATCAGTGATAGCGGTCAGATCACCGGCAACTTCTCGTCGCAAGAGTTGCAAGCGCTCGTCAACGTGCTCAATGCCGGTGCCTTGGATCTGCCCATCAATCCGGAGCCGATCAGCGAATTCTCGATCAGCCCGTTGCTGGGTGTCGATGTGCAACGCAAAGGGATAATGTCGATTTGGATTTCGTCGCTCGCCGTATTTGTCTTCATGCTGGTGTATTACCGATTTTCTGGCGTCGTTGCCGACCTATCACTGATTCTGAACTTGGTTCTGATCCTCGGATTGATGGCGATCTGCAATGCCACGTTCACGCTCCCCGGTTTGGCCGGCATGGTTTTGACGATCGGTATGGCGGTCGATACCAACGTACTGATCTACGAACGCATGCGCGAAGAAATGGCTCGCGGTAGCAGCCTGAAAATGACCATATTCAACGGCTTTGACAAAGCCCTGTCCGCGATCGTGGACTCCAACATCACGACTCTTATTTCGGCAGTCGTGCTCTACATGATCGGCACCGACCAGATTAAGGGCTTCGCGGTGAGCCTCTTCATCGGCATCTCGATGAGCATGTTCTCGGCTTTGTACTTCGGCCATTTGATGTTCGACATCGCCGAACGCAAACGCTGGGTCAAAGAACTGAAGATGGGCAAGCTGATCGGCGTTCCGAAATACGACTTCATCGCCAAGATGAAATCCGCCGTGACGTTTTCCGTGTCGTTCATCGTCGTGGGCATCGTGCTGCTGTTAGCTCGTGGAACCGAGAGTTTGGACATCGACTTCAGCGGCGGTTCGATGGTGACGTTCCAATTCAAGGATTCACAGCAAATCGATGACGTGCGAGGCAAGCTGAATGTGACTTTCTCCAACAGCATGTCGCTCGAACGGCTGGCCTTGTCGGATGAAAGTTCCAGTGCGGAATCGGGCAAGCAGTTCCGGCTGCGAACGAAAGAGCAAGACGTCACTAAAATCCGTAACGGCATTTCTAAGACCTTTGTGGACCCTAAGTACGAGTTAAAACGCGTGACACTGAACTTCACGCCGCTGACGAAAGGAGCCGAACCGAAAGAGGTTTCAAGAAATGAGGCCTCCGTCGGTGCCGACGAAGTCGTCTTGAATAACTTGTCCGTTCGACTTCCTGCCGCCCAGGGTGACGACGAAGTCAAAGGCGTGGTCAACAATGGCGACGCCAAGGCCGCTGACGCCAAGGCCGCTGACACCAAG
>JANNDA010000800.1:0-19842 GCA_031387195.1 Planctomyces sp.
GTCCCTGCCAATGCCTGAGTCTGTCGCGACGAATGAGCCCGTGTTGACTCAGTCTGTCACGCCGCAGGCCGGTTCGCTCAAGGAATTGTTGCAGGTCGCGCTACCGCTAATGATCAGTTCGGGATCGGTCAGCTTGATGCACATCGCGAATCGAACGTTCCTCACGTGGGACTCGCGCGAATCACTCGCCGCAGTGCTCCCCGCCGGCATCTTGCACTGGACGATCATCAGCCTCGTCTTCGGAACGGTGCAGTATGCGAACACATTTGTGGCGCAGTACGAAGGGGCCGGGCGGCGAGACCGCGTGGCCGCATCGTTGTGGCAAGGGATCTATGTGGCGGTCTTCGGCGGAGTACCGCTGACACTGTTCGCGTTTTTCGCCAAGCCGATCTTTGACGCGGTTGGCCATGAACCGGCCGTGGCGGTGTTGGAAGCAGACTACTTTCGAGTTCTCTGCTTTGCCTCGTTACCGATGCTGCTCACGGCGGTCATGACCTGCTTCTTCAGTGGACGCGGGCAGACTCGCGTGGTGATGGCGGTGAACCTGATCGGCGTCTCGATCAATATCGCCAGCGATTACTTGCTGATCTTTGGCAAAGGACCGTTTCCGCAATTGGGCATTCGTGGTGCGGGCCTCTCGACTGTGTTGGCTCAGTCGATTGAGTGTTTGATTTTGATTTGGCTGCTGTTTCGCCGAGAACATCGCGAGCAATATGGGACTTGGCGTCATCGAGCGTTTGACCGCGAATTGTTTGCACGGTTTCTGCGATTTGGATTTCCGCAGGGTCTGCATTTGTTTGTGGATGTGGCGAGTTTTGCCGTGTTCATGCTCATGGTCGGGCGGCTCGGCAAAGATGAATTGGCGGCGACAAACCTCGCGTTCAATCTCAACACGCTGGCGTTCGTGCCGATGCTGGGACTGGGGACAGCAGTTTCGACACTTGTCGGTCAACGGATTGGTGAAGGCCGTCCGGAATTGGCCGTCCGCACGACATGGCGAGCGTTCGGACTTTCGGCCGCCTACATGCTGACGTTCGCGGCGATTTATCTCGGGCTACCGGACGTCATCTTGCAACCGTATGCCGTGTTCTCGGACGAGGCGGACTTCGCTGCGCTGCGAGCCCAAGTGAGCTCACTGTTGCGTTTCGTAGCGGTCTACTGCTTCTTCGATGCGATGGGGATCGTCTTTGGATTCGCTATCCGCGGAGCGGGTGACACTCGATTCGCGCTCGTGTTTTCCTGCGTTTCTGCCTGGACGCTGATGGTGATCCCGACGGTGATCAGCCAATTGTGGTTTCAGGGTAGCCTGCACGCGAGTTGGTGGTTTTGCACGATTTATATCATCGTGCTGGGACTCGGCTTCATGGCTCGATTTCGCGCAGGCCACTGGAAATCGATGCGTGTGATCGAGGCGACGTCGAGTGTAGTGACCAGTAACCAGTGACCAACACATAAAAAACGACACCCACAGAGTGATCAGACTCTGTGGGTGTCGCGGCGTAAGCTCAGTCAGTGACGAACTGAAAGAGCAACTTTCAAAAATGCGTTCGGTGTCGTTACGCGTCTGACTCGTCATCAGCCGTGAAGGCAAAGGCCAACTCGTCGTCCTCGTCCTCGGCGTCAAAGTTGAAGATGTTGGCTGGCTCCTCGTCTTCTTCGTCTTGAGCGGCCCAAGCCGGGCGAGTTGTGGCCCAGGATGGCGTTAAGCCAGCCTCGTAGGGCTGCTTAGGCTCAGACAGGAGCAAGAAGCAACCATTGGCGATCGGTTCGAGGAATTGTTGGAACCACAACATGCGTTGTACGTGCGGCAGGGGGTTGAAGAGCTGAATGCGGACGCCCTTCTCGCGCCAGTCGAACAGCAAGCCGAAGAAGCCGCTGGGGATGTACTTCACGTACGCCATGTTGACGCCGATCGAGTGATGCCGCTCTTTATCGATGAGCTTGGTCAGCGTCTCGCGGAGCAAAGCTAAGTCGGCTCCGTCCCAAATTTCCATGGTGCCGAGGTCAATGACCTTCGCACCGTTCCAGTCGTGAAACCGTAGGCGATTACGTTTGGCCATGATTGTGTTCTCATCAGAGGGTGATTCGGATTGGATTGGATCGGATCGGATCGGGCCGGACCAAACATAGTTCGTGTTTGGGCGGAGCATTGTTCGCAAGGCGTGGGCCAACGGGGAAAAGTTTTTGATTTGGTACGTAACTCTTGATCTGGCAGTGCTCAGCGATTTGTCCAGGTCACTGGACAGTCGGTGAGGGTTATGCGGGTGCGGTGTTTTGCAACACCCAGTCGGTCTCTGAATGTTGCGTTCTGGAGACGGTGCGAAATGCGGCAATGCTCGAATCAGGCGGCTTGAATTCGACTGGCGCGAGCATCATGCTCCCACACGCAAACCGCTCAGACGATTGAGCGAGCATCCCGTTGCCCCGCTGCTGCCGGACTTTGAGAGCCGGATTCTTCTGCTGCTGAAAGGGAACCATGTCTGACGAACGGAGTCCGTCTGCTTTGGCCGCTGATCCTGCAACGACGTTCCTGGGACACCCACGTGGGCTGTTTCTGCTGTTCTTTGTCGAGATGTGGGAGCGGTTTTCCTACTACGGGATGCGCGCACTGCTCGTCCTGTATTTGATCGCGATGACCAATCCACAGCCTGATGCCAGCGGTTTTGCGAACCCCGGACGAGGCTGGTCGAAAGCGGATGCCAGCGTTTTGTATGGCTGGTACACCGGCATGGCCTACTTGCTACCGATGGTGGGCGGCATGATTGCGGACAAGCTCATCGGGACTCATCGCTCGATGGTCTTAGGCGGCATCATCATCGCTTTGGGGCACGTGATGCTGGCGATATCAGGCATGGGCGGCCTGGAACACAACGAACTGGGAATGAGCCTGTTTATCTTTGGCTTGGCCGTGATCGTGATCGGGACAGGGCATTTCAAGCCGTGCGTTTCCGTGATGGTGGGACAGCTTTATCCGGAAAAAGATCCGCGTCGTGACGGAGCATTCACGATCTTCTACATGGGGATCAATCTGGGGGCGTTTCTGTGTGCGTTCGTCTGCGGAACGCTCGGACAAAAGGTCGGCTGGCATTGGGGATTTGGTTCGGCTGCCGTCGGAATGATTGCTGGTCTCGGAATGTATCTCACTTGCCGCCCGGCGTTTCTCACAGGGATTGGCGAACCGCCGGCCGGTCGGAGCGGAGCATTGGCTTGGGTCTGGCTGCCCGTGGCAATTTTGATTTCGGCTGGGGTCGCCGTGTTCTTTCACTTTGGATGTTTTGGAATCTTGCAGTCCAAGTTCGCGGAGTTGGGTGACGCAGCGAATTGGCTGATCGGTGGGATGTTGCTGGCGTCGCTACTCGCGGCCGCAGTTTTCTCCATGAAACAAGAGCCCCAGGATCGGGGGCCGACCGCCTCGATCTTCATTTTCATGCTCTTCAACATTTTCTTCTGGCTGGCCTTTGAACAAGCCGGTTCCAGCATGAACGTCTTCGCGGATGAGAAAACAGATCGGCATATCGGCGGTTGGGAAGTACCCGCCACGTGGCTGCAATCGGTCAATCCCGGCGTGATCATCTTTATGGGTCCGGTGTTCGCGGGGCTTTGGACTTGGCTGGGAAAGCGAAAAATGAATCCCAGCCAGCCAGCAAAAATTGGCTTGGGGCTGATCCTCTTGGGAATGGGATTTGGCGTGCTGACTTGGGGAGCCACAACCGCGATTGGCCCGGGCGAGAAAGCCGGCGTCATGTTTTTGTTGGTGACCTACTTCATCCACACGCTGGGTGAGCTCTGTTTGTCTCCGACCGGACTCTCGTTTGTGACGAAGGCCGCACCGGTGCGATACGTCTCGTTGCTGATGGGGATCTGGTTTGTGTCCAGCTTTGTGGCCAATCTCGCAGGCGGACTGATCGCCGCGAAAGTCGAAGCGATCGAGCGAGGTGAGGTCCAGCTTCCCTGGCATTTTGGTGGGCAAGCGGACTTTTTCTTTCTGTTTGTGGTGACGTCGTTTAGTGCGGGAATCCTGATTTTGGTTCTCACTCCGTTGCTCAAGAAGTTGATCGCTGGGCGGGAAGAGTAGTACGGCGAAGCCGCAACGAAAGTAACCCGAAGCGTGAGCGAGGGCGGGCGTTCAAAGAGGCTCTGAATTCCTCGCTTTGTGAAGCGTCCGCCCTCGCTCACGCTTCGGGTTACTTTGCGGGCATGGCCTCAGTTCAGAAATCCGCGAGGAAAAAACTCGCCTTCGGCGATTACCGCGTAGCACGGCGAGGGCGGACGACATTGGCCGGGCGATGACAGAACTTTGACAAAAGTTTGACCTCGCCCTGACCCTTTGTTTTCCGATGCCTTTCTATAATCCCGCACGCTTTTAGGCGGCGGCGTTTGGCCGCAGATGATTCTCCTTGGAGGCCCTGATCGTGAATCACGACAACTCTCTCTCTGATGTTTGTGAATCCACAACCTCGATCGATTCGGTGACAGCCGGTGCGGTGCGAATGCCGTTGGACCGTAGCCGCGAAGCCGCGTTGCGCGAGCCGATCGTGAAAGTGAAACGCATCCGACCGGAGATTTCACATCCGATTCCGAAGCGTTTTCTCGATCGTTTCCCGTATGGGATCAATTGGGTCAACGTCGCCTGGATGGGGACCATCAATGCGGGAGCCGTGGCGGCTCTGTGGCACTTCAGTTGGTCGGCTCTGGCGATCACCGTCTTCTTACATTGGGTGACGGCCTGCTTGGGAGTGACGCTGGGTTATCACCGGCTGTTGACTCACGGCAGCTTGGTCGTGCCGCGTCCATTGAAATACTTTTTTTCGATGTGCGGCATGTTGTCGGCTGAGGGGAGCCCGCTATTTTGGGTCGCGACGCATCGCAAGCATCACGTGTTGTCCGACCAAGAAGGTGATCCGCATTCACCCAACGATGGCTTTTGGTGGGCTCACATGTTGTGGTTCAAGCCCAAGGATGCTCCCGGCGAAGTCGATGCGGTGTGCCAGCGCTGGGCTCCGGATATGTATAAAGACCCGGTTCAACAGCTCCTCCACAAGTATTTTATTCTGCCTCCGATTGCGTTGGGTGTCTTTCTGTACGCGGTCGGTGAGTACTTCTTCCAACTTGGGTTGTCTTGGATGTTGTGGGGGCTCTGTCTCCGCATGATCGCGGCGTACCACAGCACGTGGTTCGTGAATTCGGCAACGCACGTTTGGGGCTATCGCAACTACGAAACGACTGATCGTTCACGGAATCTCTGGTGGGTCGCTCTGTTGAGCTACGGCGAAGGTTGGCACAACAATCATCACGCGCATCAGCGACTCGCTCGCCACGGGCACAAGTGGTGGGAAATTGACGTGACTTACATGGTGATTTGGGTATTGAAGAAGGTCGGGCTGGCGAAGCAGGTTCAAGATCGACTGCCGCATTCGTCGCCGACCGCGTGAAGTGAGAGGTCCAATTCTTTACAAACAGGCCACCGACGAATTCCGTCGGTGGCTTTTTTGTTGGGCCGCAGGTACTGAGACTAGAAAAAACGTAACGTAGGCGGCTCGCCTGCGGTGCTTTCCGTTGGGATCACAGGCGAGCCGCCTGTGCTCTGTTCTAGCAGTGTGATTCGAGGAGTTTGAGAAATGGTTGCGTCGGTCGATCCTTTTCAGGTCGCTCTGGGTCACTACCAAAGCGGCAATTTGGTCGAGACGTCTCGGCGACTAGCGGATCTTGTGAAGGCTGATCCGACGCACGATGAGGCTTGGCATCTGCTTGGCGTGATCGAATTCGCGAAGGGAAACGCAGCGGAGTCGGTCAAGTATTTTGATCGAGCAGTTCAACTCGATGAGCATTCGGCAAAGTACCTAACCAATCTAGGCAGCGCCTGGAGTTCAACGGGAGACTTGCGTGAGGCTGCCGATTGTTTTAAGCGGGCGATTGAGGTGAGCCCTCGCCATGTGGAAGCACAAACCTATCTGGGCATCATTCGCTTGCAGCAAGGGCGATTAGACGAGGCTCAGGAGTGCCTGGAACAGGCATTACTGGCGAACCCGAAGGCACCTCAAGCGCGGTTGAATCTGGGCAATGTCTTTTTTGAACGGCGAGATTTGGATCGTGCCATCGAGCAATATGAGCACGCTTTGACCGCCGATCCGGATTGTGCCGAAGCGTTTCTTCAGCTCGGCAAAGCATGTTTCGACCAAAGCCACTTCGCCGATGCGGTCAAGTACTTGGGTCGTACGGTGAAGTTGCGACCGCGAGTGGCGGAGATTCAATTTCGCTTGGCGGCAGCTCAGCAAAAGATGGCCGACTATGCCGGCGCGATTGAATCGTTTAAGCGAGCACTGGCCCATAAAGCCAAATCATTTGAGGGTTGGATGGGGCTCGGCGAATCGAGCCTGCAGTTGTCCCGCTGGGACGACGCAATCTCCGCTTTTCGGAACGCCCTCGCCGTGCAACCAAAGTCGGCTGAAGCCCAGCAAATGTTGGAACTCGCGACGCAGAAGATGGGCATTACGTCTGCGGCTGAGTGAGTAATCCGACGAGCGAGCGAGGACGATCGCTTCAGGATGTGCTGAATTCATAATCTCTTGAAGCGTTCGTCCTCGCTGACGCTTCGGGTTACTTTGCTGCTTCGTTCATCCGTTTGTTTCGGCGAGTGCGACTTCATAGACTCCGCCGCCCGTTACCGGGTTTACCGCGAAACTTGCCTACGAAAGCTTGTCATGCAATTTGAGACGAAATGTGTTCACGTCGGTGTCGATAAGGACTCGACGTTCAATAGCTGCATCACGCCGATTTATCCGACGTCCACGTTTCGCTGGGTCGATGTGCAAACCAATAAAGGCTTCGACTACACACGCAGTGGAAATCCGACTCGGCGAGCGTTGGAAGAAAGCATTACTGCGTTGGAGGGAGGCGTTGATTGTCGAGCAACATGCACGGGAATGTCCGCGATCACCTGCGTGATGCACCTCTTCAAACCAGGGGATCACATCATCGCCGGAAACGATATTTACGGCGGTTCGTATCGGATTTTTTCCAACGTTTTCAGCCACATGGGGATCTCGTTTTCGTTCGTCAACATGGTCGATCCGGCGAATGTTAGGAACGCGCTGACCCCTCAGACGAAGTGCATTTGGATCGAAACCCCCAGCAATCCGTTGCTGAATATCGTCGATATCGCCGCGATCACGGGTGTTGCTCGCGAGGCGGGGGTGATCACGATCGCGGACAACACGTTCTTGTCCCCCTATTTGCAACGACCATTTGAGTACGGCGTGGACATCGTGGTTCACTCGACGACAAAGTATCTCAACGGGCACTCGGATGTTGTTGGCGGGGCGGTCGTTTCACGAGAACAAGCTCTCGCGGAAAGAGTCGGATATCTTCACAACGCGCTGGGTTTGGGCTGCTCTCCGTTCGATGCGTGGCTGGTGTTGCGCGGCATCAAGACATTGGGGCCACGCATGGAAGCACATCAGCGCGGAGCGATGGCGTTGGCCAAGATGCTGGCTGAGCACCCGAAGGTCGAGAAAGTCTATTACCCCGGATTGCCGACTCATCCGCAGCACGATTTGGCCAAACGTCAGCAAAAAGGGTTCGGCGCGATGCTCAGTTTCGACGTGATTGGAGGACGAACTTCGGCCGAGAAAATTCTGACGGGAACTCGCTACTTTCAGCTCGCAGAGTCGCTCGGTGGCGTAGAGTCGTTGATGGAGTACCCGGAAACGATGAGTCATGCCTCGATGACTTTGGCCGCTCGGCGCGAAGCGGGGATCACCGAAAAGACGATTCGGATTTCGGTCGGCATCGAAAGCCCTGAAGACTTGATTGCCGACTTGCAAGCGGCAATTGATGCGGCCTGAACTTTACCAACGAACTCTCAAATTGCTCTGAGTTTCTGTACGGCCAGTGGGCACCTTGTGGCTACTGAGTCGCCCCCGATAGAATCCCGTCTCTACAACTGTCATCACGCCAGGAGAATTGCACCGTGCATGTCGAAATCACCGCTCGCCATGGAACCCTCAAAGACGATGTCCGCGCCCTCATGGCCGAAAAGGTCGAGAAACTGCTGACGTACTTTGAGCGGATTACTCACATCAACGTGACCGTCAGCTTTGAAAATAGCCACGCGAAAGTCGAAATCCTCGTCGACGCCGAGCACAAGCATGACTTCGTGGCTCACGATGAAGACAGCCAGGCTCAAGTCGCGTTCGATAAAGCGCTGCACAAGATCGAGCAGCAAATCCACAAGTACAAAGAGAAGGTTCAAAACCATCACCGCGGACGTCCGGGTGAGGTGGTCGAACCAAAGGACGAATAACGCATTGAAGTTCTCACAGAGAATTTCGAGAGGAGCCTTTCATGAAGTTGTCGGACTTTGTCGTAGCCGACGCGATCATCACAGACCTCGTTGTTCCCAATAAAGAGGGAGCCATTCGGGCTCTGGTCAGCAGTTTGAAAGCGTGCGAAATCATCGCGTCAGACAGCGAAGACAGCATCGTTGCAGCGATTTTGAAGCGTGAAGAGTTGGGCTCCACGGGAATTGGCAACGGCGTTGCCGTGCCGCACACGAAGCATCCTTCAGTTAGCAAGTTAGTTTGTGCAATTGCTCTGACCAAAGAGGGTGTGGACTTCGCAAGCCTAGATGGCCACGACGTGCATATTTTGTTTTTGCTGGTGTCGCCACCGGATCGTCCGGGTGATCATCTCCGTGGGTTGGAGAACATCTCGCGCCATCTGCGAAATCCCAACTTTTGCAGTTTTCTCAAGCAGGCGAAGACCAAGGAAGATGTCCTGACCTTGTTGCACGATGCGGACAACAACCAACTTGGCTGATGGATGCCGCAGGACATATTCCATGGGCGGACAACCTGTCTTGCACACTGTGACCCTCGGTTCGGAGGGCGGTGGTTTGCATCTTGTGCCGTGCTCTCGTCTCGTGAAACTGGCGATCGGGTTCACGTGCAGCGTGAGCATTCGCAAGGGAAGTACTTATGCGGACGGGAAAAACATCCTCGACCTCATGGTTCTTGCGGCTGGTCCGGGGGAGCAGCTCGAACTGATCACTTCGGGTGATGGTGCGGAAGAAGCGATGGCCAAATTGGTACAGCTCTTTGAATCTAATTTCGCGGAATAACACCGCGAGTCTGACGTTTCTTGAGTCGGTCTGGTGATCCGCTCTTTCATTTTTCAGCCGGTCATGAAGACTGGCCAACGGATCGAATTCTTTGGGCAACATGCTGGTGAAACGTGGTATCGCGGTCTCGCCCGGTGTGGCAATCGGGCCGGCATGGATATTCGGTGCCGAACGGCTCCGGGTTCGCCACTACACTACGAAATTGGCGATCGATGCGGATATTGAACGCTTTCGTGCGGCCGTGGATGCGGTGTGCGACGAGATCGAAACCAATCAGCAGATCGCCAACGAGCAACTCGGCGAGCAATACGGGGCGATCTTCGGAGCCCATTTACTGATGGCTCGCTCGCCGCAGTTGAGTGAAGAAATCGAGCGGCTCATTCGTGAGAAGATCAACACACCCGAATATGCCTGCAAACAGGTGCTGGAACGATACGCCGAAGTTTTTCGGAACCTCGGAAACGAATATCATGCGGAGCGGGCTCACGATATCAACGATTTGCAAAGCCGTTTGCTGAGGCAATTACTCGGCAAACAACGGCAAGATTTGGGTGATCTTTCCCAGCCGGTGCTCGTGCTGGCTCACAATTTGACCCCCAGCGAAACGGCCAGTTTGAAGCGGGAATTCGTGCTCGGTTTTGCGACCGAGGAAGGCGGTTCGACGAGCCACACCGCGATTTTGGCGGGTGCCCTCGAACTTCCGGCGGTCGTCGGCATCGGCGACTTCTTGTCCGACGTCGAAAGCGGCGATAAGGTCATCATTGATGGCAACCGCGGCGAAGTGATCATCAACCCGGTAGATTCGGTGCTTGCCGAGTACCTCGAATCGCAGCAAAAATTCCGGTCGAATTATGCGGCGCTAGAAATCGAGCGGTCTGCCGAACCGATCACGGCGGATGGCGAACGCATTCAAATGCTGGGAAACATTGAATTTCCTGGCGAAACCGAGCACTGCCTTGAGCGAGGAGCCGACGGCATCGGACTCTATCGCACGGAGTTTCTCTACCTCGGTGCGACGAAAGAGCCCTCTGAAGAGGACCACTACAACGCCTATTGCGAAGTGATTCACGCTCTCGGAGGCCGCGAGATCGTGATCCGAACACTCGATCTCGGAGCGGACAAAGTCCCCAGCGTGGGAGTTCATCATCCTGCTTCAACGAACCCGGCCCTCGGTTTGCGTAGCATTCGGCTGAGTCTGCAATACCTGGAAGGCTTCAAGACGCAGCTCCGCGCGATTTTGCGAGCGGCGGCTAACGCTCAGCCCGGTTGCGTCAAAATCATGTTTCCGATGATTTCGTCGCTGTACGAATTTCGGCAGGCCAAGATGGTTGTCCGAGACGTCATGGACGACCTCGACGAAGCGGGACTGCCGTTTCAGCGCGAGGTTCCGGTCGGAATGATGGTCGAAGTTCCTTCTGCGGCCATTCTTGCGGAAGAATTCGCCGCCGAAGTAGACTTCTTCTCGATCGGAACAAACGACCTGATTCAATACACGCTGGCCGTCGATCGCGGCGATCCAGCAGTTTCCAGCCATTACCGCACCGGCGATCCGGCAATCCTGCGACTGATCAGCATGGTTGTGAAGGCCGCAGATAACCATAAGATCCCCGTGACTGTCTGCGGACAGATGAGTTCCGACCCGAAATTCCTTCCGCTGCTGATCGGCTTGGGAATTCGACGGATCAGCGTCACTCCGCATGCGATCCCCGAATTGAAGGCCGTTTTGCGGCAATTAAAGATTCCTCAGTGCAAAGACATCGCCGTCCATGCTGAATGGCTCGGCCTGTCGCGGGTTATTGATAACTATCTCCAAGGTGAACTTCGAAAAATTTGTCCACAGCTCGGACGCTAGTCGGAATACCGGGTCGGCGAGTGTCTGAAAATGATTTTGATCGTTTGAAATTCCTATTCACGTACAAGTGGCTCGCCTCATCGGATGCCACATTGCCAACAACAGGTTTTACTAGGGTGCTTGCTCGTCCTCCAGGCGTTTTCAGCCAACCACGAAATGCCGCGAAAAAATTGCTCGCGGTGCAGTCTCTCGGTGCGAGCCCCTCGCCCCTCGCGCTGTCGCGCGAATGGGTGATGCTCGTCTGCGATGCTGTCGTTCGATCAGGCCACGGAAAAAAGTCCGGCTGCCGAACTGATTTCGAGGGACCGCTGTCGTTGATCACCAACTTTGGGAAGCTTGCTTCCAACCGCCGATGCCCTGCGCTCGGTGCGGTCGATCAAACGCCGTGCTCGACGTCCACAACCCCGCTCAGCGTTCTCGATCGGTCGCCCAACAACCGACCGTCGAGAAGATTGCATCGCCGAACACTGCCTGCTGCGTCCCGAACCCGCTGGAAAGCGGATAACGTTCATCGTATCAGGCGGCTTGATTCTGCAAATCTTCGATCGTATTTCGTGGCCAACGGGTCACTCGCGGAAGCCCGCGCGATCGCTCTTTGCGAACCGAGCCTTGTTTTCGACGGACCTCATCGTCCGTCATCGGCATATGAGCAGGATTGGTCGTCTGACACAGTCTCGAGCATTCGCACCCGCAACACACAAAGGGTGCCTTATGAAAAAAGAAATGCTCGTCAATGTGCTGCAGCCCGAAGAGAGCCGCATTGCCATTGTTGAGGACGGAACGCTCGAAGAGCTGTACGTCGAACGGAATAGCATCGAGAGCTATGCCGGCAACATCTACAAAGGCCGGGTCGTCAACATCGAGCCCAGCATTCAAGCGGCGTTCGTCGATTTCGGAGTCGGTCGTAACGGCTTCCTGCACGTCAGCGATGTTGAGTATCAGTACTACAAGCATCTGCAGGCTGAAGAGGAACGCCCGCGAGGCGGATTCAACGAACGCAGCGTTCGTAACAAGCCGCCGATTCAAAACATCTTCAAGCGCGGCAGCGAAGTGCTCGTGCAAGTCATCAAAGAAGGGATCGGCACCAAGGGACCAACCCTATCGACATACATCAGCATTCCTGGTCGGTATCTCGTTTTGATGCCCGGCCTGCAACGTGTGGGTGTGAGCCGCAAGATCACTGACGACGACAGTCGCCGCCGTCTGCGACGTCTACTGCAAGGGTTACAACCGCCTCCGGGCTTGGGATTCATCATCCGCACCGCCGGGGTCGAACGGGACAAGGAAGATCTCCAGCGCGACATGCACTACTTGTTGCGACTATGGAAGGTGATTGTCGGGCGGATCAAGAAGTACCCGTCACCGATCGGAATCTACGAAGACAGTGATCTCATCATCCGGACGATTCGCGATATCTACACGAACGACATCGAGTCCGTGTGGATCGACGAGCCCAAGACGTTCGAGCGGGCTCGCGAATTCATGAATGTCGTCTCGCCGCACTTCACCGACCGGGTGAAGTTGTATGAAGGCAAAGATTCGATCTTTCATCACTACAAGATCGAAGACAATATCGCTCGCATCCACGAGCGACACGTCCCGCTCAAGGGGGGCGGATCAATCGTCATCGACCAGACCGAAGCTCTTGTCGCGATCGACGTCAACAGCGGCAACTTCCGAAACGAGGACAATGCCGAGGAAAACGCTTACCAAATGAATCTGCGAGCGGCCGAGGAAATCTGTCGGCAGATTCGCCTGCGCGATCTCGGCGGCGTGATCGTCAACGACTTCATCGACATGCGAGACGAAAAGCATCGCCGCGGCGTCGAACGCTTCTTCCGCGACCAAATGCAGCGAGATCGGGCTCGCACGAAAGTCCTCCGCATCAGTCCGTTCGGACTGATCGAAATGACGCGGCAACGCATTCGCCCGTCACTTCGGCGAACCGTTTTCGAGAATTGCCCGTGTTGTGCCGGCGTCGGCCTCGTCAAAACGGCGGAAAGCGTCGCGATCGACGTCATGCGAGTTTTGGTCACCGTTTCACAGCGACTTGGCGTCAAGAAGATCGGTATTGAGGTCCACGAGCGAGTCGCGCATTACCTTAACAACCGCAGACGTCGAGAGATCAATCATTTGGAGGACTCGATCGGCCTCAGCATCAACATCAACGCCCGAACTGACGTCAGCCCGAATCACCTCGACTGTGACACCACCGACGAAGGGGGATTGTTGACCAAGATTCCTGTGGGAGTTGACTCGAAAACGAAATAAGCCGTGGCTATACTCCCCGACCCTTTTGCAAAAGTCGGGGCTCATTTGTTAGGACGGATTGACCTCCGTCGCCGTGGGACGGACAAACCTGTCTTTCTGACGGACAAGTTTTACGAGAAGTGAATCATGTTTGCTTACATTGAATCTGGCAGTCACCAATATCGCGTGTCAAACGGCGACACGTTGCTGATCGACTTTATCGACGAGGCAAAGGTCGGCGATCCCGTCACCTTTGAACGCGTGCTGTTGGCCAATGGCGGCGGCACAAGCCTGATTGGACAACCCACGATCGCGGGCGCAACAGTCGCAGCCGAAATCGTTGAGCCAATCGTCAAAGGCCCGAAGCTGGAAATCCAAAAGATGCGTCGCCGTAAGAACTATCGCCGACACACCGGTCACCGTCAGCACTACACCCAGGTGAAGATCACCAGCGTGAATGTTCCCGGCTTGCTGGTCGTCGAAACGGCGTCCGCCTAATTCGACAGCCTCCGCAGTTCCTGATTCGATTTCAAACCCGGCCAATTGGCCGGGTTTTTTGTTGCGCGGACAGGATTTTCAAAGCCCAACGACCGCAGCGTCAGTGAGGGCGAATGCTTCAAAATGAGCATCAAATTCAATCGACTTCGAGCACCCGACCTGAACCACCTCTTAACGATTTTTTAGTTTTTCCGATCTCGCTAAGTCGGCATCGAACCGACAGGTTACGGCCGCCAGATCGCTCAACCGACACCTTGAAGAGAGGCCGTCCGCTTGACAATCTGAGCCGCCAATTTATAGTCACCGCTCCAGTTCTGGATCACTAGATGTGGGGCCTGACCTGTCTGACTCCCACTACTAATTGTGGTAAGTTTGCTTCGGTTCGCTTTCTGTCAATGCCGAATTTAGTCTCTACTTTGCGGCAACTCTTTGGCACGAGGCCAGTAAGAGCCGGTCACGACGCCCCGTGGCTCCCCCATTCTTTTTTGGCTAAAGGAGTGCAAGATGCACAACGCCAACGCTCTCTTGGATTCTGACTATTTGTCTGCCTCGGCCACTCGCACTCACAATGGCAACGGGCAATCTCATGACGCGACTCACGGTAGTCCGGGGACTCGGCCGCATTTCACTCCGCAGACGACTCCGATGAAGATTGCACCGCATTTTTGTCCGGCCAACGTCGATCCGTTCTCCACCGTCGAGTGGGACTATCGGACGGCTCACATCAAGGACGAGAACGGCAAGGTTCTCTTCGAGCAAACCAACTGCGAAGTCCCGAAGGATTGGAGCCCGCTCGCCACGAACGTCGTCGTCAGCAAGTATTTCTACGGCGAGCCTGGTACCCCAGAGCGTGAGACCAGTGTGCGACAGGTGATTCACCGTGTTGCGCGCACCATGGCTGATTGGGGCATCAAAGACGGCTACTTCGCGACACCCGCTGACGGCGAGACGTTTTACCGCGAGCTGGCGTGGCTCTGCCTGCATCAGTACGGCTGCTTCAATTCGCCGGTGTGGTTTAACGTGGGGTTGTATCACCAATACGGTGTCAAAGGTTCGCAGGGCAATTACCGCTGGGATGTTGAGACGAAGTCAATCCGCCGGCCTGATACGCCGTATGAGTACCCTCAAGGCTCCGCTTGCTTCATTCAGTCGGTTGAGGACAACATGGAGGACATCATGCGTCTCGCTCGGAGCGAGGCGATGCTGTTCAAGTTCGGCTCCGGCACGGGCACCGACCTCTCGACGATCCGCAGTTCCAAAGAGAAGCTGTCTGGCGGCGGAGTCCCCTCGGGCCCATTGTCGTTCATGCGGGTCTATGACCAAATCGCTGCCGTTGTGAAGTCGGGCGGGAAGACTCGCCGAGCGGCCAAGATGCAGAGCCTCAAGGACTGGCATCCCGACGTGATGGAGTTCATTCAGTGCAAGTCGAAGGAAGAAAAGAAGGCTCGACTGTTGATCGACAGTGGTGAGTACGAATCGAATTTCAACGGCGAAGCATATAGCTCGATCATGTTCCAGAACGCCAACTTGTCGGTGCGGCTGAGCGAGGAGTTCATGCAAGCCGCCATTGACGGCAAGAAGTGGACGACCAAGTGGGTCACTGACCCCAGCAAGTCTGGCCCAGAACACGACGCTCGGTCCATGTTGAACGAGATGGCCAAGGGGACGTGGTACTGCGGCGATCCTGGCGTGCAATTTGACACGACCATCAATCGCTGGCACACCTGCTCGAACACCGGCCGCATCAACGCCAGCAATCCGTGCTCCGAGTACATGTTCCTCGACGACACGGCCTGCAACTTGGCGAGCATCAATCTGCGGAAGCTCGTGCGAGAGGACGGCCAGTTCAACATCGACGGGTTCCGCCGAGCGTGCGCGATCTTCATCACCGCCCAAGAAATCCTGGTTGATCACGCCAGCTATCCGACGCCAGCTATCGCGGAAAACAGCCATCTGTTCCGACCGCTCGGACTCGGCTATGCAAATCTCGGCAGCTTGTTGATGTCGTGGGGCATTCCTTACGACAGTGACAACGGTCGCGGCGTTGCCGGTGCAATCACCGCTCTGCTCAACGGTCAGGCGTATCTCACGAGCAGCCGCATCGCCAGCAGCATGGGCCCGTTCGCCGGTTATGCCGAGAATGAGCAACCGATGCTCCGCGTCATGCAGATGCACCGCGAAGCGACCTACCGCATCGACCCGTGCTGCCCCGATTATTTGCGAGAAGCGGCTCAGCAGGTATGGGACGAATGCCTCGATTCGGGCCGCAAGTACGGCTATCGAAACGCTCAAGCGACGGTGCTCGCCCCGACCGGCACGATCGCCTTCATGATGGATTGCGATACGACTGGCATCGAGCCGGACATCGCGCTCATCAAGTACAAGCAACTCGCCGGCGGCGGCATGATGAAGATCATCAACCGCACCGTGCCGAACGCGTTGAAGTCGCTCGGCTACGATCAGCCGCAGATCGACGGGATTCTCGACTACATCGAGAAGAACGACACGATCGAAGGCGCGCCGAATATGCGGAACGAAGATCTGCCGGTCTTCGACTGTGCGTTCAAAGCGGCTAAGGGAACTCGGTCAATCAGTTGGAAAGGGCACGTCAAGATGATGGCCGCCGCCCAACCGTTCTTGAGCGGTGCCATCTCGAAGACGGTCAACATGCCGGCCGATTCGACTGTCGAAGATATTGAGAACGCCTACATTGAAGGTTGGCGTCTGGGGCTGAAGGCGCTCGCGATTTATCGCGACGGCTCGAAGCAATCGCAGCCGTTGAATACGTCGAAAGAGAGTGACAAGAAGAAAGCTGGCGAAGCAGCCGAAGCCGTCTCCGTCCGTCCGATTCGTCGTCGCTTGGCTTCCACGCGGCACTCGATCACGCACAAGTTCAGCGTCGGCAATCACGACGGCTACATCACGGTGGGGCTGTTCGAAGACAACACGCCGGGCGAACTCTTCATCACGATGGCGAAGGAAGGCTCGACGATCGGCGGCCTGATGGACGTCATTGGCACGCTCACTTCGATGGGCCTGCAATACGGCGTGCCGGTACAAGTCTTCGTCGATAAGTTCTCACACAGCCGGTTCGAGCCGAGCGGCTGGACCAAGAACCCGGACATTCCTCACGCGAAATCGGTGGTCGATTACATCTTCCGTTGGCTGGGCATGGAGTTCATCCCCGGCTTCCGCGAAGCGAACAGTCCGCAGTTCAACGGCAACAATGGCCACGGTCACGCCCCCGTTACGGCTGGGGCAACCGCTGATACCGTCGCTAAAGAGCTAACTTCGTTGATCGAGACGCACGTCAACGGAGTTGGCTCGACTTCCACGAGGGCGAATCCCGGACTCAACGTCCTGCCGGAATCTGGTGACAGCCCCGCCGTTCGGAACCAGCAATTCGCTCGGTTTCAGAGCGACGCCCCAGCCTGCGACAGTTGCGGAGCGATCACCGTCCGCAACGGTAACTGTTACTTGTGCCACAATTGCGGAGCGAGCTTGGGCTGCTCGTAGTTTACCCGGAGGTTGGGCACTCTTACCCGACCGATTAACCGCTAGAAGTAGGAGACGGGCAAGAGTGCCCGTCCTACTTCACGAAACGCACGGGATGCTGCTGACGGAGTAGCTGGTCCTGGCATCGAGCACCCTGGTCCAACATGGAGGGACCGGGGTGTTTTCGTTGACACTCTCGTCAGTCGAGAACGATCAAGTCGCGACTGAAGCGGGAGAGCACTTCGCAACCAGTTTCGGTGACAAGTACGTTGTCGATAATCCGAGCTCCTAGACGCTCGTCGCCAAGGAAGACGGGCGGCTCGACGGTGATGACCATGCCGGCTTGCAGCGTGTAAGTACTGCCGCCGAAGAGGTGGATCGGTTCGGCCCAACCTGGTGGCGAACCGGGGGCGAGTCCGTATCCCGACAAGTGAACTCGGCCGTGATTGAGTCCGGCGTCGGCGATCACTTTCTTCGCCGCTTCATGCGGGACAACGGCGGGGACGCCGGCACGAATCTCGGCCATGCAGGCATCGGATGCTTGGCAGACGAGGTCATAGAGTTCGCGCATCCGGGGCGTCGGTTCGCCGAGACAGAATTGGCGGCCGATTGTGGAGGTGTATCGCTTAAATGTTGCTCCGTATTCAACGTTCCCGAAGTCACCGTGACGCAAGCGTCGGTCGGTCGGTGCTCCGTGGCTGAAACAGGAACGTTCGCCGGAAACGAGATTGATCGGACTTGCGGCGAGTCCGCTGCCGGAGGTGAGCAGCGCGTGATACACCTCGCCCACAATTTCGAGCTCGCTACGACCTTCGAACAGCGCGGCTGCAAAACGCGTCATGCCGATGTCGGCGATGCGTGCGGCTTCGCGGATATAGCTCAGTTCCGTCGGTGATTTCACGAGTGTCAGATCGTGAATCAAGTTCGTCGCCTCGATGACATGCGACTCGCCGAAGAGTTGCTTGATCCGGACGTAATGATGCGGATACAGGTAGTACCCCGGTACTTCGATACCGATTCGCGATCCCTTCACACCCAGTGATTCAGCGATCCGTTCGAGCGCTGCAATCGGGTCTTCAGGTTCGCCACCACCCCACGTGTGGAGGTCATCGACGAGTGCATCAGTCAAAAACTCGGCTCGTTCGCCGTCGCGAGTCAGTACGCTGATCGGGCCGGGCTTGGCGGAGATCAGCAGGCATTGAAACTCTTGATAGCTCTTGGCGTCCGATCCGGTCAGCCAGCGGATCGAGACCGGATGAAAGGCGATGAACCAATCGAGCCCCGCTGCGCCAATCGCCTCCCGGGCACGGGATCGGCGGAGGGCAAATTCTTCAGCGGTGAAGTCGTGCTTAGACATCGTTGCAAATCAGATTGCTGAAAGAGACCAACGGTGGCAGAACTACGATTCTCTCAAAGCACTGATGATTGGCATGCGGACGGCACGCAGTGCCGGGAAGAGGCCGCCCACCAAACCCATTGTCAGTGCCATGATGACTCCTTGCAGCAGGACATCGGGGCCGAAACGGAACGCGAATGTGATCTCGCTGAACGTGGCCCAGTTGGCCGTGCCGGTCGAGAGACCGTTCAAGGGCAGTGTCGCCAGGCAGCCCAGTAAGCCGCCGAGCAGACAGAGCAGCACTGATTCAAACAGGAATGAAAGCAGGATGCTGCGGCGGCTGAAGCCGATCGCTCGGAGCGCTCCGATTTCGCGTCCACGGCTGGCGACGGCGGCATACATCGTGTTGGCAGCGGCGAACATCGCGCCCATCGTCAGGAACACGCCAATGGCATAGCCGACAAACTTGAGCGCGATCGAAGCAGTCATCTGCAACTCGAAGTACGCCGGCTCGTCCATCGCGTCCAGCTTGAATTGTTCGTCGTCGCGGATTCGTTTCAGCAACGCGGTCTTTGCGGCTTCATCGCGACAGCGGAGGTTGACGGCCGAGAGCGCCTCGGGCTGTCGCCGTGCTCCGGTCAAGTCACGGAGGTCGGTCCAGACTTCGGATTCCGCAGAGCTGCCAGCCGCCTCAAAGTAGCCGACAATCTCGAAATTGACTTTGTTGATTTCGAGTTTCTCGCCAATCGCCAGATTTTGAAATCGCTCGGCCATGCGTTCGCTGGTGATGGCTTCGTTGACACCGGCGCGGACGTCGTGGCCGCGGACGATCTTGAAACCGGGACGCAGGCCACGGCCGACATCCTGCAAGCCACGGACGATCAGGTTAGTCGTGCCGCCGTTGTTGCGCCGCGGCTTCGTCAGAATCGTGACGAACTCGGACGAGCACAACGACTGCCCAGAACTATCCGTCGCGATGCCGTCCAGGTTTGCGATTTCCTTGGCGACTTTCTGGTCGATGTTGCTGGAGGTTTCTTCCTTCGTCCCTTTTCGGAGCACGATCAGGTCCAGCGGATCGCCGCTGATCCGCAGCGCGTGGTCCAAGCCGTCGATCAGACCGAACGTCAACACGGTGGCCCAAACCACAAGGCCCGTTCCAATGACGGTCATCAGCGTCGTCACCCAACGAACTCGAAGATTGCGGATATTGTATTTGACGGGAATCATCGGAGAACTTTCACTTTGCGATTGGTTGGCAAGTAACCCGAAGCGTCAGCGAGGGCGAACGCTTCA
>JANNDA010000801.1:0-6860 GCA_031387195.1 Planctomyces sp.
ACAAACTGAGAAACATCATCGCGACCAAATGCGGTCCACTGGCATAAGTCTTGTCGTCCGGTTGCGGCGGAAGAGGTTTTCCATGCCACTCTGCGGTCGTTTGTGACGTGAGCAGCAAGCGATCTTTGTGGACGCCGACCGATTTCTGTTTGCACCATCCGGGCAGTTGCACGGTGTTCTTGAGCGTTGTGGAAATCGTTTCCGGCTCGGCGTACTGCTTGGCTTTGGGCTTCAACGACAGCGTCACTTGCAGTGCGCTCTTCGATTTGGACTTAGATTTCCGCTTGCCACTGCGGCTGCGGTAACTCTTGCGCCGGTTCTGAAACTTTTCGAGACCCTGCAAGTGGTAACTGGTCCCATCCAGAAATCGTCCACTCAGATCCAACCAGGGATCGAGAAAATAGACCACCTCCCACGGGCCGACTTTGCCTTCGTGGCTCCTCTTCGTGGTGTGATCTGGCTTCTGAAGGTTGAGTTTCACGGACACCGAGTCATTGCTGGATGAGTCTCTTTCCAAGAGTCGCAGCACCTCATCAACCAGTTCGTAGCGGCGATTGGGCAGATCAAATTTCCTATGCCGCCAATAAATAATGATGCAAACAACGAATCCACAAAAGCAAAAGCCCAGCCAACCGAGGGCGACGGAGTTGTATCGCTGAAGTGATTTGATGAAGGCGACGAGGAAGAACGAAACAATGCCAGTCAGAGCGAACGCCTTCGCAGCAGATCCCCAACGTCGCATCTGTCCTTCGTAATACGCATCAATTTGACTGATGACTTGTAGGTCTGCGGTGACTTCCGGGATCGTTGCCGTGCGTTGATAAACGGGATCTTTTGCAAACGTGGCTAAGTCAATACTCATCACTCAATCCTCTTGGTGAGCGGGGTGGCGTTAGGCCAATGGCACTTATTTTGTCGCCTTTCGCTCCGCGAAAGGACGTTCTTTCGCGGAGCGAAAGACGACCGTCAGCGAATTCGCAATCGAAAGAAAGTGCCATTGGGCGTTAGTCCCCCGGTGCATTCGCCGCTGAACCAGGGGGCTGACGCCACCCCGTTCGCCGGACCAACTGGACCACATCAACACCGGTCGCGAACATCGCCACCGATTCGGAACGCATGACACCGGAGCCGGTTTGGAATGTCAACGATTGCTTGCGAAAACATCGTCTATACGTCGTTTGACCGCTTCCCCAATCAAAAGGGGGCGGCGATTCACATCAATGCATTCTGTCGCGGACTGCTGGCCGAGTTTGGAAACCTCACGCTGATCACTCCGGAAACATCACCGGTCATGTCCAGCGAGCAGGACTTTCCGCGCGTTCAACAAAGCTCACTCGCTCCAGGTTGGGAACACGTCGTGATGCCGGCACTGGGCGACAACTTGATGGAACGAGTCCTGAGCTTCCGACGTCACGCGGAGGCTTGGTGGCGAACTCGCCGCGCGACGGTCATTCATTTTCGGTCGATCTTTGAAGGCTACCCGTTGGCCCGCACGCGGAGTTCTCGTTGCGAAAAGCTCGTGTATGAGGTCAACGGGCTGCCGTCGATCGAATTGAAATATCACTATCCCAGCGTGGCTGATGACGCGGAGTTGCTGGCAAAGCTGCGAGCCCAAGAACAATTCTGTCTTGAAACGGCAGACTTGATCGTGACCGTCAGCCAGACGAACGCCGCACTTTTGATGAATCGCGGAGTCTCTCCGGAGAAGATCCGAGTGATCCCGAACGGCGTCGATCCGCAGATCTTCACCTACCAACCGCCGCGACCGTGGAACGATCGGCCGATCAAGCTACTGTATTCGGGAACGTTCTCGCCGTGGCAGGGAGTCGATCTGGCGATCGAGGCGCTCGCGCTGCTACGCCGCGATCATCCGGCCAAACTCGTACTGGTCGGCTCGGCGGTGTCGCGACAATTGAAGGCGATCATCAAATCCTGTCAGCATTGGGACGTAACTGAGCACGTGGAGATTCTGCCGGCGACCACACAAGTTGGGCTCGCCGCGTTACATCACGAAGCTGACGTCATCTTGGCACCGCTCCGATCGACGGAACGCAACACGCTGCAAGGTTGCTGCCCGCTCAAAGTGATCGAAGCGATGGCCAGCGGCACGCCGCTGATTGCCAGCGATCTTCCTGTCGTGCGTGAACTTGCCGAGCCTGACCACGACGCGCTACTCGTTCGCTCCGGCTCCGCCAAAGCGATCAAAGACGCACTGTTGCGTTTGCTCGATCAGCCGACTCTGGGTTCACAACTGAGTTTGACTGCTCGCGAAACCGTCGAACGCCGCTTCACTTGGCAACGCGCACAAGCGGAGTTGATCGCCGCGTATCGGGAAGTGCTGGGGATTGAGCCGGTTGTGGCCAACTAAGGAACGGGAGCGCCACTCAATCGACGTAAGACCTCAGTCAACGCAACCGCTTCCGCAACATCGCAGAATCTCATCTCCACCGACTTCCTCGCGGCGGCGACGACTTGTGCCCGTTGATCAACCGGCATGTCCAACACTTCGAGGGCCGCTTCGCCGAGTCGATGCAATTGCGATCGCGATACCAGGAAGCCCGTTTGACCGTGCTCGATCGCTTCCGGGATTCCACCCGCATCGCTGGCCAGAACGGGGATTCCCGCCGCTTGAGCTTCCAGCAAAGCATTCGGTAGACCGTCCCACAGCGACGGCAGCAGCAACATGTCGCACAGTGCAAGATGCCGAGCAACAGCATCCGGTTCGTGAACTTGCCCGGTGATAATGATCCGAGCCGCATCTTCGGGACAATCGGCGGAGAACTCCGACAGCAACGCTCGTTCGCGAACGCGCACGTCGCCGATGACTAACAAGCACGCGGGGCGGTTGGCTCGGACAGTTCGCAACGCTCGCAGCAAATGTGGCAGACCTTTCTTCTGACGCAACTCGCCACAGAATCCGAGCACCGCTTCGTCATCTCCGATACCGAGCCGCGTTCGCAACTCCCCATCCGCAGGCCGAGGAGCAAACGTGTCGAGATCGACCGCATTGCCGATGACGAGCGTCTCCGTATCTCGCCCCAACAGCACATCCACTTTCTTCGCGAGATCACGTGACACTGCCGTCCGCACCGAGGACCGTTGCAACGTCCACAACAATCGAGCGAAATCCCCCGGCGGAAACATCAACCGATCCACGTCGTTCCCACGCACGCTCACGGTCGAGGGAATGTGAACCATCTCGGCAAACAACGTGGCCATGAATCCGGCGGGAAACAGGTAATGCCCCCACACTGCGTCGAAGCAATGCTGCTCGTGAAGCCATTCAAGCACGTTCATTGAATGTTGCAGCGAGAAATCAAAACTCCCGAACAGCCCCAAACGATGCACCGTGACGACACCCGATTCCGGAGTTTGTTGCGACCGCTCGGAGACTAACTCACCGGGCGAAATCGTCTTCGTCCAAGCCAGCACATCCACGCTCACACCTAACCGAGCGAGTGCCGCCACAATCCGCCCCGCACTGCGAGCAACGCCACCAATGTCGGGCGGATAACGTTCGGCAAGCACCAAGAGTCTTTGCACATTCATGGAACAAACTCGCTCCGAAGATTTGAGGACCACCCACATCATTCCGCCCTCCCATCATTCTGCAAAATCCCGGCGTGCAAGCGAGGGATGGCGGCGAATTTCCCTCGCTTGCGCGTCAGGCTCGTGTGAAACAGCCTACTTCGTCATCGCAGTTTCCCGGGAGTCGCGTTCTTCCTCTCAATGTTTCCAGTCATTGCATTCGCCGTATCAGGACGTCGTTTTCGAGAGCCACCGATTTGGCCGAAGCTCCCGTATCGTCCAACCCCGCTTCGCGGCTGCCTTTTACGAGACATCGCTGTTACATTGCGTCCGCCGAATGACGGCACGTACAGACCGACGGTTGAGACAACGCGACGGTCTACCCATCACGCCACAGCGCGAGCCTACCTGTTTTTACTCACCAATCACTCGCGGTTTTTCACCGCTGCACGCCAAGACGTTGTCACTTGGTGAGTGATTCCACCCACGAAAGATGCTGATCATGTCCGATGACTTCCCACAACCGAACAAAGAGTTCGATGCCGCCGCTGCCATTGAGCCGCAGGCCGAGCAATCCCAGCAGCTCGAAATGTTTGCCGAGGACCAGGTGGCAGAGGCTGCTGAGGAACTCCTGGAAACCGCGCAGCCGATGGAGTCTGTTGAACCAACTGTGGAATCCACAGAAGCAGGCGACGGCATGACCGCTGAGGTTTATGCCGAGGCGATTGACACGAACGACGAGGAGGCCGATCCCTTCGACGGTACGTCGGATGATGATGATTTCGACGATCTAGAAGAGTCAGAAGAGGAGGAAGAAGAAGGTGAGGAAGAAGACGAAGATGAGCTAGAAGAAGGCGAAGATGAGCTAGAAGAAGATGAGGAAGATCTCGACGAAGATGACGACGCTTTTTATGACCTCGACGCGGATGATGAGGATGAGTCGCTTGCGTCAGCCGATTTCGATGCCAGTGATGATGTCGCTCCGGTGAAGCCCAAACGTGCTCGCGGTGCCGCAGCGAAGGGCTCGAACGAAATCGTTGCGAGCGACTCAGACATGTCGGACGACGGAGACAACGATCCTAGTCCGCAGGCCAAGCCGAAACGCGATCACACCACTCATGTCGCGAAGTTTGAACCACAACGGCTCGCGAAAATTCTGGCCGCTTCGGGGCTGGATGCGCGTCGCAAGTGCGAAGAGTACGTCACCGCAGGCCGAGTCACCGTTGATGGGGAAGTGATTACGGATCTCGCGTTTCGAGCCGACCCGTACTCGCAGAAAATTGCGCTCGATGGCGAACGGATCAAGCAGCAACGCAAGGTCTACTTCATTTTGAATAAGCCACGTGGAGTCGTTTGCTCGAACAACGATCCTCAAGGCCGACCGCGAATCCTCGACATGTTTCCGGAGTTCGTCAAAGAGAGAATGTTTACGATCGGTCGGCTCGACTCGGAAAGCGAAGGGCTGATATTGGTCACCAACGATGGCGAGTTGGCCAACCGCATGGCTCACCCACGCTACCGCGTCCCCAAGTTCTACCTTTGCCATGTGAAAGGTGTGCCGTCATCGGACACGCTCGCGGCCTTGAAGCGCGGCATGTACTTCGAGGAAGGACGGTTTTCGGTTGAGGGCGTGCGCATGAAGAAAACGATGGGCGACAGCGCTTATCTCGACATCGTGCTCAACGAAGGACAGAACCGCGAAATTCGACGATTACTGGCCAAAGTGGACCACAAGGTGATGCGTCTGAAGCGAGTCGGCTTCGGCCCGATCCGCCTCGGCGATATGCCCAGCGGAGCCTTTCGTCCGCTCACGAACGAAGAGTCCAAACTGCTGAAAAACCTTTCCGAACAACGAGCCCATCTTGACAAGGCCGCTTCACGCGGACGCAAGTCGCGTGGCCCCAAGCCGCCCTACGGAATCAAGAAACCATTCGGATCAAAGCCTGGCTTCGGTTCAAAACCGGCTTACGGCAAACCGGCCGTCAATGAGAACGCTGAGTTCCCGGTCAAACGGAGTTATTCCGACAAGCTCCGTTCACGACAAATTTCGACGTCTCAAGAAGATCGTCCACCGCAACGCCGCTTGGTGGAAGCGTCCGAAAGCGACGACGCGATGCCCTCACAAAACGAACGCACTTCCGAGGGACGCTTCGATAACCGACCTCCACAGAGTGAATACGTCCGGTCTCCGCGAGGTGGCAATCGCCAACCGCCTCGCCGAGATCAATCGAATGACGACTCGGTTTCGCGGTCACTCGAGGCCGAAGGTGAATTCACACCTCAACGCAACGAGGGCAGTCGGCCGCAGTCAAATCGACCGCAATCAAGCGGATACAACCAACGTCCACAATCCGACGAAGATCGACCACCTCGGCGGTATTCGTCAAGCGGCGAAGGGCAATCCAACCAATCAGAACGGGAGTCTTTACCTCCGCGCCAATATGGCTATCGACCGCAGCAAGGCGGATCTAACCAGCGCTCACAAAACAGCCAAAGCCGACCTCCTCGACAATACCCGTCACGCAGCGAGGGCCAGTCCTTCCAATCGGAAGGGGACTCCTCACCCCCACGCCGCTACGGCAATCAACCTCAACAAGGTGGCTACAACCAACGTTCGCAAGGGGAATACAACCAACGTCCGCAATACGGCAACGATCGTCCGCCACGCCGCTACCAATCGGACGATTCAGCCAGTTCCAACCAAGCCGAATCATCCGACAATGACTCGGACTTCAACGGCGGTCGTCGTCGCTTCAACAATCAGGACCAAGGGAGCGGCTACACACCGCGCCCTCAAGGTCAGCGTCCCCCGCAGCGTGAAGGGGGCTACTCGCAACGTCCCCCACAAGGGCAAGGGCAAGGACAAGGGCGTCCGCCTCAGGGACGCCCCCCGCAACGCCGTTACGGGTCGCAAGAAGGGACCGGCGGAGGCGGCAATTCAGGCCAACGTCGTTACGGTTCTCAAGAGGGAACCGGAGGCGGTTATTCGGGTCAGCGCCGTTACGGTTCACAGGGTGGTGGTTCCGACGAGCAATCCGGTGGGGCCTCTGGTCAACGCCGACCTGCGGGCAATCGCGGCTACAGCCAAGGGGACAATCAATCCGGCCCACCGCGCGGCCGAGGCCGACCTCCCGCTCGTCCTCCGCGACCAACAACCGCCGATGGCAAAGAAATCCTCGAAGGCAAAGTCACCGGCTATCGGACTCCGCCAAAAGAAGGCATCCCGCGTCGCCCTTACAAAGCAGTCCTCGGCATGAAGGGGAGTCGCGAACAACGACAGCAGCGCCGGAAAAAAGACTGACGAACGGAAGTCAATCTTCTCAACCACCAAA
>JANNDA010000806.1:0-4613 GCA_031387195.1 Planctomyces sp.
AGAAGAAGACACGCAGGAACTCACCATTCGTTCGTAGACCGACCCACAAGTACCACGGCGCGGCGACCAGCAAAACGACTGTGACAGCGGTCAGCGGCCGTAGGCCCCACGTTGACTGCCAAAATCCCCGCAGTGATTCACGCATCCTGTGGCCCTGGCCCTTGTAGCCTGGATGATTCGCTCTCATCCACAACACGAACGTCCCGGCGATCATCATTGGCAACAAGAAGCCAACCGGCCCTTTGGCCAGGACGGCGAATCCCAAAGCAAAATAGAACATTGCTGCCGCCGACCATGATTTGGGAAGCCAGGTCTGCGGATCAGCACCACGTACGAACGCCCAAAGCCCCAGCGTCATGCAACAGATCAAGGGGGCATCCGGCGTCGCGGCGCGAGCAGCCATGTCAAACAGCAGGCTGCTCGCCAAAATGATCCCGGCCCACAGCCCCGTCGCACGATCAAATAGTCGCCGACCAATGTCGTAGGTCACGCAGCAAGTCACGACACTCAGTGCCGCACACCAAAATCGAGCAGCGAACTCGCTGATCCCGAAGACTGAGTAGGCCGACATCATCAGCCAATACAACAGCACCGGTTTGTGTGGGCGAAGCTCATCGTTGAAGACGGGAGTCACCCAGTCGTCTCGGTCCAGCATTTCCGCAGCACAACCCGCGTTGCGAGGCTCATCACGGTCCCACAGCGGAGTCGCTCCGAGCTTTGCGAAGAGCACCACCGCTGCAATCAGTCCCACAAACAAGATGTCGCATACAGTCGATTTCATTCCCGCATCCCTGCTGCCCGTAAACCGGAACCGTTGAGTCACGGAGTGACTCGACTAGACCCCCATCGAGCGATGGCACCATCACCCCACTGAGCTTGTCTCAGTGAGGTTTGTGTCACGGCCATCCGTGTGGGGTACAAGCCGTAGAGTAGGCCAACTTGTCGAAGCTCGCCAAGACCGAGCTATTCAGGTTTTGAGGCGAGCTTGTACGATCGGCGCTCACAAGAGTCGGGTTCCCATTGCGTCAGAACCGGTCAGGGAGAGTCGTCGAGTGGTTGACAGTTTGTCGCGCCGACTTTGCTGGTTGTCGCTCCTACTGGGAGTGATTGCAGCCGCCTCGTTGTCAGTGGATCTTAAAGTCGCAACGTACTGCATTTACGTCCATAAGCCGTCTTTTCTCAAAACGGCCGTCAATCTGGCGGAAGGCTTTGGTCATGCCATTGGCGTCGCATGGATCTTGCTGACGTTAGCAGTGCTCGATCCGCAACGGCGACCGAAAATCGTACCGTTGGCGGTCATGACTTTCGGAGCAGGGATATTTGCAAACCTTTTCAAGTTTCCGATCGCACGTTGGCGACCACGTCCCGGTCTACTGTTTGAGTCTGTCTGGCAGACATTTATTGGATGGCGACCGACGGCGTCACTTCCAGAAGGTCTGACCAAATGGAGTGGCGATGTGCAAAGTTTTCCGTCCGCCCACTCGGCAACGACCGTTGGCTTAGCGGTTGGCTTGGCGGTGCTGTATCCACAAGGCCGCTGGTTGTTTGCCACAGGAGCGATCTTGTCCTGTCTGCAACGGATTCTCGCAAACGTACATTTTACGAGTGATGTCTTTGCGGGAGCGGCCCTCGGATGCATGTGGTCCGCAGCTATCTTACGTTCCCGACACACCATTCGTAGCGAGTCGCTTTGACAGCGAGTCCAACGGAGCAACTCCGCGGTTTGTGGCACGTCGAGTTCGCGAAGTCGGAGTGCCGGTAGATTTGGTTCATCCGACTAACGCGTGCGTGAGGGCATTCCACGGTGGATTTTGGAAGATCGTCAGATATCACCCATAGATCCCCTGGTGAGGCATCCTATTTCGGGAGCGGCTTGGGCATCTGCACGATCTAGTCGTCGCCGCGCGGGTTGTCGTCGAAGCTGCGGCCGTCGTCATCTTTCCCGTTCTCGCCCAAGCTGTAGAAGCGATAGCCGTCGGGCGTTAGTTCGTAACGCAAAGGCTGATCGGTGAAGAGATCGGTCGGCACAGTGGCGAGGTACTTGGGGGCGAGATCTGCCAGTGACTGCGGATACGAGTCATGCTCACTGCGCCACGCCGAGAGTGCAAAGGCCACTTCGAGATTCTGCATCCGCTGAATGGTTCGGTCATCCGCACGCATGGCTTGGCGCACGGCGGGAAGCAACAGCGAAATAAGCGTTTCCGCGACAGTCTGAGTAAGGGCTGGTTTGCCACCCAACAGTCCCAGCAACGCACCCGCTCCTTGCCGTTTCTGAGCCAATGCCTGCAAGTCGGCATCCAGCTTGAGGAGTGCGACTTCGCGTTCCCGATACTTGGGATTTTTTGACGCGGCGACCAAGCGGTCGTACCAGCGATTGCTCGACTTCAAGACCTCATCCCAATCGACCGACTGAATCACGGCTCCTTCGACCAGCTTCTTCACGAACGACTCGTCTTGTGCTCCGCCCGCCAATTCATCCAAGTTCATGCTGCCGCGTGCGAGATGTATGCAGCAATCCAAGAACATTGCTCGTTCGCATACATCCATCTTGTCGGGCATCGAAGATCGAGGCGGCAGGTTGTTGATCTGCTTCAGATATCGCGCCACAAACTTTGTGGAGGGCTGAGTCTCTGAGATCAACCGCAACTCCGCATCAATGGCCATACTCTCCACAGCGATGCCGACCAATCCTTCGATCACTGTTGGACCCCGACCCACTAAGCGTCCCAGGCGATGGACCACAAATAAATCTCGCCAAGCGGCGAAATCATCGCCCTCGCCCAGACGCAGCATCGCTCTTGCAATCAACGCGCGAGCGAATGCACGCGCCTTGTGTATTCCGGGGAGTCGTACCTCAATCAACTTTCCTTCTTGACCCTTGGGCGAGACCAGCGGCGAATAGTATTCGCTGCGTTGGGTTGCCTCGGCCACGAATCGCAGCGGCACTTCGTTGTCTCGCAGCCACTCGGCGATTTCGGGAAACTCTTGAGCTTTCCACGGACGCGATTGAGCGATCGCTAGCAGATCAATAGCCGCATCGAGGCCCGCTTCTGGCACCTTCTTCTCTGTGCGTTGCCACCACTTTCGCAAATCCTCGAAGTACTCCCCCTCATCCGGCAGCGGCTCGATACCCAGCAGTTGGAAGAATTGATCCGGCTGCCGATCCCCTTCCGGTCGAGGACCCGTCGCTTGATAGAGCAACACGACCGCGTTGTTTTCCGGAGTGACACCTTGGTTGTGCCGCCAATTGACGGCTGACAGATAATCAATGAACCCATTCGATCCGACCGGCTCAGTGGCCCAGGTCGTCTCCTTGCCGATGGAAATCTTCGGCACGAACGCCGGCTTCAGCTTTGGCTTCTCGCCAACTGCGTCCTGAGCCAGTCCCCAACTGCTCAAACAAGTTGAGAGAACAATCAACCAAATCACACAATCGCGACGTCGAATGGCTGGCACGAGCGAGGTTCCTGATTCGTGAACGGGATGAGCGCGAAGTCGGCTCTAAGTTCTGAATGATTTGATCCCGTTCGCGAGCATATTTGTCTGGCAGATTTCAGGAAATGCTGACGCGACGTAACCCGAAGCGTCAGCGAGGGCGAACTGTGACGACGCCCTCGCTGACACTTGGCCTCTCAAGTCTGTTGTTCAGGCACAGTACGACTCGAAGTTGCGCGATCTCTACAGCGATTGAGGAGCGATGCGGTCATGGCAAAATCAACAGGACACCCGAAGTCGTCGAAGGGGAAGAGCAAAGCTCTCAGCAACAGCCGAGCGACCACGCCAATGTTAGGGCGGCCTCGGAAAACGCCTTTGACTCGCCAGGGAATGTCGCCGCAGCGGCTGCTGGATGTGGCCGGCACAATTTCCGTCGAGACGCTTGACGCGATGGAAAAGGCGATCGAAGAAGGCTGCAGTCAGGGGGGAGACTCATGGCGAATAGCGTGTTGCTCGACATGAACATCGTGATCGCCGCACTCCGCAAGGATGCGCGAGTCCAACAAGTTCTCGTCGCTTGCGAAAGTATCTTCATTCCGGCGACCGTCGTTGGTGAATTGCTTTACGGTGCTCACAACGCGAACTTTTGGAATACTTCCGCGACGCGGCCAAAGGGATCGACTATCTCAACAAGCCGATTCACCAACTTGCCGATCGCGTGGTGGCGATCCAGCATCGCGACATCAAACCCGAAAACTTGATGATCGTCGGCGGTGGTGTGATGGTCGCCGACTTCGGCATCGCTGGCGTGATGGAATCCGATCGAGCCCACACCACCAACGCGGCGATGACGTTCAACTATGCCGCCCCCAAATTGTTCGACTACACCGCGACTGCTTGGACCGATCAATACGCGCTGGCGATCAGTTACGGTGAACTTCGCTGCGGCACGTTGCCTTTTCCGCCGCACAGTTCGCCGATGCATGTCATCCGCATTCACACGGAGGGCCGCCATGATTTCTCGCGGTTGTTACCTGGCTGCACTTTCTGGGATTCGGGGATTCTACACAGCGAGCCTGAGCAGTCGTTGCAAGAGGGATCGGATTTTCTTGGTGAGCGTGGCGTTGTCGGAGGCGTGCGAAAAATCGTTCAGGAGACATTGCGTTTGCAGGGCTTTG